>JAFDXA010000224.1 GCA_018268185.1 Bacteroidota bacterium | reverse complement strand
GATTGCCATCGATCTGGGCACTGCAAATACCCTCATCATACATAACGACGAGGTGGTGGTGAATGAGCCATCCATCGTTGCCCTCGATAGGAATAACCCCAAAAACCTGCTGGCGGTTGGAAAGAAGGCCCTTATGATGCATGAAAAAACCCACGAGAGCATCCGCACAGTAAGACCTCTCAGGCATGGGGTGATAGCCGACTTTAATGCTGCAGAGCTAATGATCAGGGAGATGATCAAAATGATCTATCCTAAAAAGCCCTTGTTTGCGCCAAGTTGGCGTATGATGATCTGTATCCCAAGCAGTATTACTGAAGTTGAGAAACGTGCCGTACGGGATAGTGCGGAGCAGGCAGGTGCCAAAGAAGTTTACCTGATCCACGAACCTATGGCCGCAGCGCTGGGTATCGGGATAGATGTAGAAGAACCTGTTGGAAATATGATCATAGATATCGGTGGTGGTACTACGGGCATAACCGTAATAGCGCTGGCTGGTATCGTTTGCGACCAGAGTATCCGTATAGCGGGTGATGAATTCACTGCAGATATCATGGAGGCCCTGCGTCGTTACCATAGCCTTTTGATAGGTGAGCGTACTGCTGAACAGATCAAAATACAGGTAGGTGCAGCGATGAAAGATCTCGACACCCCACCGGATGACATCCCGGTTAATGGGCGGGATCTTGTAACAGGTATTCCCAAACAGGTAATGGTCAGTTACCAGGAAGTGGCAGAAGCGCTTGATAAAAGTATTTTTAAAATTGAAGAAGCCATTCTGAAGGCACTGGAAACTACGCCTCCGGAACTCGCATCAGATATCTACCGCCGGGGTTTGTACATTACCGGAGGAGGCGCCCTGCTTCGCGGATTGGATAAAAGACTGGCAGCTAAAATTAAACTTCCTGTACATGTTGCAGACGACCCGCTTAAAAGTGTGGTAAGGGGAACAGGTATTGCTCTGAAACATTATGATCGCTATCCATTCGTGATGCGCTGATAATTTCACAGTAAATGCTCAATTATAGATCCCGGATGAGGAATAATTTTTAATTCGGCATTTAGGAATTTATAAATCAAAATATCCTCCCTTGCGAAATATATTCCTGTTCATTCGCCGCCATTTGAATTTCATCTTTTTCCTGTTTCTGCAGGGATTATCTATATATTTCATTGTTCATTACAGCAAATACCACCAGGCGGCATTCGGAAACATATCGAACCGGCTTACCGGAAAAGTAAATGATCAATACAGCAGGATCAACAACTATTTTCATCTTAAAAGAGTAAATGATTCACTTGTAAAGGCCAATGAAAGACTTTATAACAAACTCAGGTCAGATTACCAGCTTCCCGATACAGCCTCCCGGTTGGTAGTTGACTCCATTCGTGTTGATTCGATCCTGCAGTATAAAAAATTCTCCTACCTGTCGGCAAGGGTGGTATCCAACTCCGTTTCAACACAGAATAATTTCATAGTGATCACCCGTGATAAACCCGGCGAATTGCATAATGGAATGGGAGTTGTAGACCAGGGCAATGCTGTTATTGGAATCATAACAGATGTATCCGGTAACTATGCTGTTGTAATGAGCCTGCTTCACAAAGACAGTCACCTGAGCGGTAAACTTCTGAAGGGGGGAGAAACGGGAACCCTTAACTGGGATGGTAAAGAGCCCAATATCATTACACTTTCCAACATACCCAAAAGTGCCCGGGTTGCAAAGGGAGATACGATCATTACAAGCGGGTTCAGTACAACCTTTCCGAGGGGGATGATGATTGGTACGGTAACAGAAGTGCTGGCAGAAAAAAGCACCAGTTATTTCAGAATAAAGTTTAAAACATCTGCAGATTTCAATAACCTTCAGCATGTATATGCCATTGAAAGTACAGAACAGGCTCCTGTAAACAAAATACTCGAACAGATAAAACAACAACAACACTAAGCAGAAGTATGAGCAGCCTTGTTAAAAATATTATCCGTTTCGTTTTGCTGATGCTTGTGCAGGTTTATGTACTGGACAAAATCCATCTTCATCAAATGGTTACGCCTTACCTGTATTTCCTGTTCATCCTCTGGCTGCCTTTTAAAATGAATCGCACCGTACTGATGTTGCTGGCAGCATTACTGGGATTCACGCTTGATAGTTTTCGCCATCATCCCGGTTTTCACACAGCCGCCTGTGTGCTTATAGCTTATGTAAGACCATTTCTCATCAACCTGCTTATTCCGCAGGAAGGGGCAGAGGCGAATTACGAGGAACCATCCATCAGGAGCCTGGGTGGTTTACTGCCCTACATAATTTACAGCAGTATACTCATCATGCTTCACAATGCCTGGTTATTCTTCCTGGAAGCATGGCAGTTTGGAGACGCCTGGTATTTTTTCAGCAAAACCTTCCTGTCGACCATCATAAGCCTGATGCTTGTTATTATTACCGAACTGATCTTTCCGAGAAAGCAACGTTTTCGCACAAATACAGCCGTTTAACATGTGTTCAGAATTGTTGTATGCATTAATACAATAATTTTATCTTATAATTCAAGCATACTCATTTAATAAACCACAAAGTGTCTGTTTTCAATCAATCAAGGAAGAATGTGATCCGGCTTATTTTGATAAGCATGTTCCTTATTATCATAATCCGGCTATTGTCTCTCCAGGTTGCTACCAGTAAATATAAAATACTGGCCGAAGACCAGGGTGTCTTTAGAAAAGTGATATATCCTGATCGCGGGATCGTATTCGATCGCAACCACAAGGCGATACTTCAGAATACCATTATCTATGACCTGATGGTAGTACCTGCCAAGATCAAAGGAACAGACACCGCAACACTTTGTAATATCCTGCAGATCGATACAGCAGAATTCAGGAAAAGAATTATCACAGCTATTATAAAAAACAAGAGTTACAGGCCATCTGTTTTTGAAGCATTGCTGAGTGAAGAAAAAATGGCAAAACTGAATGAGAATATGTTTCGCTTTGCTCCGGGTTATTACCTCCAGGAAAGGCCTGTAAGAGATTATCCCTATGATGCCGGCGGAAATATACTTGGTTATCTCTCCGAAGTGGATACCAATTTTCTTAAGAGCCATAAAGACGAAGGTTATATGATTGGCGACTATGCAGGGAAAACCGGGATGGAACGCACATACGAAAAAGTATTGATGGGGCAGCGTGGTATCGAATTCTGGAAACGTGATAATAAAAACCGGTTAACAGAAAGGCTTGAAAACGGGATGTACGACACGATCGCCATTGCAGGCCAGAATATGTATACATCCATTGATATTGAACTGCAGGAATTGGGTGAAAAACTGATGGAGAATAAACTGGGTTCTATTGTAGCTGTTGATCCCAAAACCGGCGGTATTCTTTGCATGGTGAGCAGCCCAACCTACAAACCAAAATACCTTACCGGCGCTGATAGAAAGAAGCACTACTCAAACCTCCTGCTTGATCCTGCACTGCCATTGTTCAACAGGTCTGTAACCGCAACGTATTCGCCGGGTTCAACTTTTAAAACATTACAGGCTCTCGTTGGTTTGCATGAAGGCGTTATTACTACAGATTTCAGGGTAGCATGCTCTGGCGCTTTCTACGGTTGTGGTGGAGGAAAACCTATGAAATGTCTTGATAGAGGCGTGTTCGATCTTCGTGGTGCCATTACCATTTCAGACAATACCTATTTTGCTACAGTAATGCAGAAGGTGATAGCCAACCCGGCATATCCGAACCAGGATAGCAGTCTGCGGAAGTGGGACAACTATATGTATGCATTCGGCCTTGGGCACAAACTCGGAATTGATGTGCCTTCAGAAAAGCCCGGTAATATTCCAACACCCGCTTACTATGATAAAGTGCATGGCAAGGGTAAATGGAACTACTGTAATTTCCGTTCAGTGAGCATCGGGCAGGGAGAAGTAAACGTAACGCCTATCCAGGTAGCCAATGAGATGGCATATATCGCAAACAAAGGTTGGTATATCATTCCGCACCTGGTTGATTCAATTGATGGAGGTGACAAATTCGGTATGCTCGAAAAATTTAAGAAAAAACACAATGCTATTGATATTCCCGATAGCGTGTTTGAAGCAGTTCACGATGGTATGCAGGGTGTTGTAGATCATGGTACGGGGGTTGCAGCAAAAGTTCCGGGAATCGCTATTTGTGGTAAAACAGGTACGGTGGAGAATTATATCGGACTGGTTAAGCAACCTAACCATGCTTTCTTTTGTGGGTTTGCGCCCAGGGAAAATCCAAAGATCGCCATTATGTGTGTGGTTGAGAACAGTGGTCGTTTCGGGGGAACCTATGCGGCACCGATCGTAGGACTTATGATAGAAAAATATCTGAAAGACTCTATTGCAGGTAAAGAAAGAAAAGCAAAACTGGAACAGCTTTCAAAATTAAACCTGATACCACCACGTATTTTCAGGGAAACGCAACGTAGAGATTCCCTGGCTCATGCAAAAGATTCAGCTTACCTTATTGCGAAAGGATATATTAAGATGATCAAAGATACGATGGGCATGGATGCTTCTGATGAAGAAGATGCGCTCGACCAGATGAAGAAAGAAAAAGAACTCACCAAAAAAGAGCAGAAGAAAACACCGGATTCAACAGGAACACGCAATGCACCGGCTGGAATTTTGCCGGATGAAAAAAAGAAACCACTCAAGGAACCGGTTGACACAACAGGATAGGGTTCTGTAAATGAAATGAATTCATGTATCAAAGAGATAACAGCATAGGGAAGGGGAAAGACTGGATTTTGATCTGGTTATATGTGATCATTGTGATCATAGGATTGGTATGTATCTTTTCTGTGGAATATAAAAGCAATGATGATTTTTTCAGGAGCCTGTTCGCTTTCAAAAAAACTTACAGCAAGCAGTTTCTTTTTTTCGGAATAAGTCTTGTGCTTGCTACATTCATATTGCTTACCGATAGTAAATTTTTTACTGCAACGCCAAACCTTCTCTATATTATCGGGATCCTGCTTATGATGGCAACCTTTGTGGTGGGCAAGAATGTAAATGGTTCCAAAAGCTGGATACCGCTGGGCTTCATGAACCTGCAACCCGTTGAATTGTGTAAAATATTTACGGCGCTTGCACTGGCCAAGTACCTGGCAAGAAATGATACTGATTTTACGAAGCCACGCTCACAGTTGATTGCTGCCGGAATTGCATTCCTGCCGATCGTATTTTCTATACTGCAGAATGAAACCGGCCTGGCGCTTGTTTATTTTTCATTCCTGCTGCCCATGTACAGGGAAGGTTTGCCACCCGGTTATCTCATCAGTGGAGCTTCACTTGGCGTTTTGCTCGTAGTAACGCTGTTGTTTCCTCCAAAAACATTGATCATAGCTCTTTCTGTAATTGCCGGTATAACGATCTATTTTATGAAAAGAAAGATCAAACGCAACAAAGGATTGCTGGTGGTTATACTGGGAATATGGCTGGCAGCAACTTTGTTCGTAGGCGTAGCAGTTCCTTTTCTTTTCAGGCATGTGTTTCAGAAATACCAGGCCGACAGGATATTCAGCATGGTGGGAAGAGACAACCCGTTTGTAGATGCATCTACTGCAACAATTACTGCACCCGAACCTACAGCAAAAGCCGGCAAGGATGATAAAGAGAATTACAATGTGAAGCAATCGAAAATAGCCATCGGTTCCGGCGGTTTCTTCGGAAAAGGTTTCCTGAAAGGAACACAGACGCAAGGTGATTTTGTGCCGGAACAGAATACCGATTTCATCTTTACTTCTGTAGGGGAGAATTTTGGTTTTGTAGGATGTTTCATACTGATGCTGCTGTATTTTGGGTTGATGCTGCGGATCGTTTACATAGCAGAGCGGCAGCGAAGTACATTCAGTCGTGTATATGCCTATTCGGTAGTAGGCATACTTTTTTTCCATATTTCGATCAATATCTGTATGACGATAGGCCTGGCCCCGGTTATCGGTATCACACTTCCGTTCATGAGTTACGGGGGATCCTCTTTACTAACTTTTACGATCTTACTTTTCATCCTCATCAGGCTTGATGCAGATCGCCAGATGGTGCTTCGTTAGAATTAAAGAATGATATTTTCATTTTAATCAGTTTGTCTCAATTTTGCAGCATGAAGATTATTCCCCTGAGCGAAGGAAGTTTTACGGTTGATAAAACAAAAGTGTTTGTTCCATTTCAGAAAGGTGTTGATGAACTGCAGCAACGACCTGTGGGCAGCCTGCTTGTGGAAATCCAGCCATTTGCGGTAATTACATCAAAAGATATATTGTTGTTTGATACCGGGCTTGGCTTTCACACCGATAACGGAGTAATGCAGTTACACCAGAATCTTGTTGATAATAATATCGATCCATCATCGGTTACAAAAATATTAATGAGTCACCTTCACAAAGATCATGCAGGTGGTATACAGAATAATAAGCCAGGAGGTTTGTCAGCAGAACTGAGTTTCCAGAATGCTGTTTATTATGTGAACAGGAATGAGTTTGCTTTTGCTTCAGAAAATAAAACATCATCTTACATACAGGAAGATTTTGCATTGCTGCAGCATTCAGACAGGCTGCAGCTGCTTGATGATACAGGTATTCTTGACGATTATATTTTTTATGAAATGACAGGAGCACATTCTCCTTATCACACCGTATTCTGGATAAAGGAAAATGATGAAGTTGTTTTTTTTGGTGGAGATGTAGCACCACAATTGCAGCAGATGAAAAATAAATTCATCGCCAAGTATGATTATGATGGAAGAAAAAGTATGGAGCTAAGAATGCAATGGTGGGAACAGGCGCAGCAGCAACATTGGAAAATTCTTTTCTATCACGACATCAAAACTCCCACAGTTTTTTTATAAACGATATGCCCTTAAAAAAAGGAGGCCTGCCCTAAAAAGAGCTGGCCGTTGCTAACCTATGAAAAACACCTAATACAAATTTATATTAATTTATTTCATATACAACTTTTATTAGAGAAATTTTCTAATTAACTGGAATTAATAACATACGAAGGGGGCGGTAGTAAAAATGCCCCTGTTAAAGGGGCATTTTGCTATCAATTAAAAACTAACGAAATGATCTGTTGGTTAATTTCTTCTCAGGGGTCGCTGCGGTAAGTTGCCCTGTTGCCTTCGGTTCCGCATGGTATCTACCAGTTTTTTCCTGAATTCAGTGTCTTTGCGGAAGAATACATCAGCCCTGTTGTTCCCCAGAATTCTTACGAACCTATCCTGGTATTTTTTCTTGATATCAAGGATCAGCTGCTGCCTTTCAAGTTCAGGTTTGCCGGGGTCAACAGTTTTTATTTCATCATCAAACTGTTTGTGAACAGGCCAGAACCGTTGGGCTTCATCCTCGGTAAGGCTTAACTGCTGTGTAATATAGGCTACATATAAAGCCCTGATCTTTTGCTCTCTTTTTCCCGGATCGGGTTCATCGTCCTGGGCATGTGCCAGCGATACACTCCCGATCAGTAATGCTATGATAAATAAAAAACGTTTCATTGCCTTTGTATTAATTGGTTGTGGTTTTATTATCCTTTATGTTCAGTTCATTTAATAAGTTATCCAGTGTTTTATCATCGAAGATATATTCTTCCTCATCAGGCAGGTTTTTATCTTCTGATACAGAGGCTACCAATGCCGCATTCACATCTTCACCGTTTTCCTCAAGATAGTTAACAATATCGGCATCACTCAACGACGAAAACTGTTTCTCAAGGTCACCTTCTTTCAGCATCTTATTGGCATCTGTTATCACATCAGTCATGGCTATAGAAGGTTTTTCTGTATTCTGCCTGTTGTTGAGCAGTGAAATAATACTCAACCCCATCAAACCCGTAATAACAGCTGCAGCCGCATACCTGAAAACAGAACTGCGTTTCTGCATGATGATCACTTTTGCTGGCGGCTGTTCAGTTAACCTGCTGCTGATCTCTGCGGAAAGTTCTTCAAAATAGCCAGCGGGTACGCGGTATGGATTGATATGCTTAACTGGTTCCAACAACACGGATCCTTCTTCTTTTCCAGATTGGATCCTGCTGATGATACTGCCCGGTAATGCATCAAAATAGCCATCCGGAACGGTATAAGTTTCAGCTGATCTTAAAGCCTGCAGCGCCCCTGATTCTTCGGATATTTCCGTCTTTATCCTATTCATGATAGAACCGGCTAATCCTTCAAAATATCCCTCCGGAACAGTGAAGCCGGGAATGGCCTTTTCTGCAGAAGAGAAGTGCTGTACAGTTTGCAATACATCAGCGAGCATAGCTTCAAAATAGCCATCCGGAACACTGTAAACATTCCTGTTGGAAATGCCTGCAATCAAAGGGCTGATCCCTTCCAATTCGGCTTGTATGTTGCGATTGTTGTGCATTGCGTCTTATAGGACTTTATTTTGTTACCATGGTTTAACCGTTCAGAATATATTCTTCAATTTTTTTTACTGCGTGATGGTAGCTGGCTTTAAGGGCTCCTTCACTGGTTTCCAGAACCCGGCTCATTTCTTCGTATGGCATTTCTTCGTAATACCTGAGATTAAATACAGCCCGCTGTTTTTCAGGCAGTTTCTGGATGGCCAGCTGAAGTTTCCACTCCAGTTTATTGGCATCAAAATGGTCATCGCTCTTGATCTTGTTGGTAAGGGGACTTTCCTCGTCATCAATAGAAATTGAACTCCTTTTCTTCTGCTGCTGCAGAAAAGTGAGGCTCTCGTTGGTAGCGATCCGGTAGAGCCAGGTATACAACTGGCTGTCTTCCCGAAAATTCTCCAGGCTTTTCCAGACCTTAATGAACATATTCTGCAGCACGTCGTTGGCATCTTCATGCTCAACCACCATGCGGCGGATATGCCAGTAAAGCTTTTCCTGGTATTTCTTTATGATCCTGGTAAAAGCAGCTTCCCTGGTTGCCTCGTCTTTAAACTGAAGCAACAATTCTTTATCATCTAAGTGTTCGGCCATTTAATTATTGTATATCCCCAAAATTAAAAAAACCAATCTTATGATTGGTTTTAGTTTGAAAAGTTTAAAGTTTGATTGGCATATTACTTTTTACGGGCAAGGGCTTTTTCTGCTGCCGCTACGATATGAGCAGCATCCAGCCCGTATTTAACCAGTAATTCCGCCGGTTTGCCGCTTTCACCAAAAGTATCGTTGGTTCCAACATATTCAATGGGCACAGGCCAATTTCGGGAAGCAACCTGGGCAATACTGTCGCCCAATCCACCGTAAATATTGTGTTCTTCAGCCGTTACAGCACAGCCGGTTTTTTTAATAGAAGCCAGTACTGCTTCTTCATCCAACGGCTTGATGGTATGTATATTGATTACTTCTACACTAATGCCTTTCTCTTCGAGGATCTTGCCGGCCTCAATGGCAGTCCATACCAGGTGTCCGCAG
>JAFDXA010000223.1 GCA_018268185.1 Bacteroidota bacterium | reverse complement strand
TTTTTCAAAGCTGATACAGCCGCAACTTCCCGGCAATACTGTTTGCTGCTGAAAAATCTTTCCGCTTCCTTTATCAATGCCTCGTCCTTTATGGTATCCGTTTTGTTCAACACCACGATGGCGGGCACTTTTAAACGGAGCGCATTGAACACGGCATCATTTTCCTCAAGATTATCGCCGGCATCTACGAGCAGCAGGGCCAGGTCGGCATCTTCCAACCCCGATTTAACAGCCTGCATCATTTTCTCGTGCAGCTTGTATTTAGGTTCGATGATGCCGGGTGTATCAGAAAAAATAACCTGGTAATCGTCGGTAGACAGGATGGCCTTGATCCTGTGCCGGGTTGTTTGAACCTTATGGGAAACAATGGCCATTTTTTCACCCATCAGGGCATTCAGCAAAGTGCTTTTGCCAGCATTGGGTTTACCAAAAATATTTACAAAGCCTGTTTTCATGAAGTTCTATAAAATAAAAAAGCCGGTGCAATGCCCGGCAAAACTATCTCTTTTTACGCACTTTACTGGCGTGCCAGTGTTACTGTTGTAAGTTCGCCTGCTGTGGTACCACTTATAGTGAAAATAATACCAGTGCAATCGAATGAAGCTACATTGGCCACATCTCCATCAATATTAACACTGCTGCTGTTTATATAAGTCCATGCGCCTGTATCATTACCTGCAGGGGTACAAACAGTTCCGGCATCGGTATATGTGATGGTATGATTGGAGTTGAAAGTTATTATATCATCTTTTTCACAAGCGCTGAATAAAGCAAATTCATCAACTTCAGTAGCTGATGCGCTGGCTTTATACTTTAATGCCGTTATTTTATAACTGCCAACAAAGTTCGCCTCGCTGAAACTACAGTCCTTATCCTTGTCTTTTTTACAGGATACAGCCAGGGTCAATAAGATGAATGCTCCGAAATACTTCTTCATAGAGTTTCTTTAATGTTTTAAATAATTTGTTCGGTTGAAATTAGTACTTTCTGAAAAAAAGCCGCTTCAACAAATGTTAAAGCGGCTGGAAGATATTAATTTATTTGTTTTACTGCTTGGTGAAGTAAAGTTTGTAACCGGTTCCAGTACCAAAGTCCTGATTAATCACCAGGGTTCCACAATCCCAACCTGAAACGGGCAGACTGGTAAAGCTTTGGCCTGGACTAGAGATACTGATATTTCCGCTAACAACATCCCATGTACCTGTTCCGTCGTTACCGCATGAAGCTGTTTCTGTGTAAGTAATGGTTTTATCAGATTTTAACTGGTACACACCACTCTTATCGCAATCATCAAGGATTGATGCAGTTACATCCTGGTCTGGCAATGGAGATGGGAAATAAGCTATCACTTTTGTGATCTTGTAATTTCCGGCAATTCCTGCAACAGATACTTCACAGGTAACACTGTCTTTACTTTTTTTGCAGGAAGCAAATGCTGCTACTGCAAAGAGGGCAATCAAAGTTTTTTTCATACACATTCATAGTTTGGTTAAAAATTGCGCCAAAGAAAGGGATATATGCATATATAAACAAATATTTATCCGGGAATCAGTTTACAATTAACAAGCGATTCACTTAAAGCTAACCTCTGTAGCCAGTAGATCTTTGGTATGCTACAGGCATAAAAAAAGCCTGGAAATACCAGGCCGTAGTTGCGAAGAGAAGGATCGAACTTCTGACCTTCGGGTTATGAGCCCGACGAGCTACCGCTGCTCTACTTCGCACTGCAAAAGTAATCTTTTACGCCATTGCAGCAAAATTTATATTTTTAATTCTCAATCTTTACAACATATTATGAAGCATTTCATGGTTCCGCTTTTGATATTTGCTGTATGCACTTCGGCATGCAAAAGCAAGGTGAAAGAACGCACAGATGATATATACAGCCGGCATCTTCAGCAACATATAAAACTTAATATCATTTCAACACCGCCACCCGACCGCAAATCGGATATGAACCTGCTGTTGCTGAATGACGGGCAGGATATGGATAAGCTGAGGGTAAAATCAATCATGGACAGTTTATACAAAAAAGGATTGCTGCAACCTTTACTGGTAGTGGGGATTGAACCTGTTGATCGCATGCAGGAGTATGGCGTTGCCGGATACCCGGACTACAAGAATAATGGTGGCCGTGCTGATAAATATGCCGCATTCATTGATGACGAACTGTATGCTTTTGTAAAAAAGAAAGCAGGTGTGAGGAAGTTCAATACGGTTGTGCTGGCCGGTTTTTCTTTAGGCGGATTGAGTGCTTTTGATATTGCGTGGGACCATGCTGATAAGATAGATAAGGTTGGCGTTTTTTCCGGTTCTTTCTGGTGGAGGGATGTTGATGCCGGCGACAGCAGTTATTCTGATGAAAAGAACCGGATCATGATCAGCAAGATCCGTTCTTCCCGGAAAAAACCACACCTGCAATATTGGTTCTATGCCGGTAATAAGGAAGAAACCGGCGACAGGGATAAAGACGGGGTCATTGATGTGGTGGATGATACGAAGGATCTTATCAGCCTGGTTAAATCCAAAAATGTTTGCAGCCCGGATGATATTGTATATACCGAAGACCCCAACGGCATTCACGATTTTGGCTCATGGAGCCACTGGTTCGGCAATTTTCTGCTATGGGCTTTTTCGAATAAGTAATTCCCTTATACACGAATTGCATGAATCAAACCGGCAGCTTCCTGCTTATTCAATTCACGCAACAACGTGTTATAAAACCATGTATTCATCACCTGTTCTTCTTCGATATCGAACTGGCCCCGCTGCTCTGCATTTCCCTGATCACGCCCTGGCCTTTGAAAGAGATATCGCTGGCGCCACTGGCATGGGCATTCATTTCTTTATTAACGGTAATACTTACATCTGATGCTCCGGAAGCTTTGGCTGTACATACATCAGCAACCAGTCCGTAGGCTTTTACATCACTGGCGCCGCTGCTTTCGATATTTACCACTGAAGCAGTGCCGCTGATATTTACATCGCTGGCGCCGCTGAGATCCATCGTTAGCGCATTCACCTGTACGGATCCTTTAAAATCACTGGCGCCTGAAAGTTTGAGTAAAAGAGAAGTTACTTTGATATCGCCTGCTACAATAATATCAGAAGCGCCTGAACCTTCCAGTTTCTCAAGATCATTGAAAGCAACATAGGCCCTGAGGCGCTTGTTGTGCCTTGTCCAGCCCTTATCACCATCATAATAAATTCGGAGCACATTATTCTCCACAACGGTCTTTATGTCTGCCTTGTTTTTTTCGTCGGAAGCGCTTACAGCTATACCTTCCTTGTCAGATTGTGAAAGATAAAGTTCTATACCACCCGAAACGATAATGGTTTTAAAACTCCCGTTCAAACTCCGCATTTCTGCATTGGGATCTACAACAAATTGTTTTTGTGCATACATCAGTAAACTGAATGACATGGCACTGATCACTAAAAATATTTTCTTCATTGCGCTGACTTTAATGTTTTAAACTAAGCTTTTTTAACTATTCCGCCGCTGCTCACATCAACATTTTTGATAACTGCAGTTCCTTTGTAATGGATACCGCCACCGCTGCTGGCCCTGGCAGACAGTTCTTTTTCAACAGCAATTTTTACTGAAGCGCCGCTTGTGGCCCTGGCATCACAATAATCGGCAGTAAACTCGTATCCCTTGAAGATAGCGCCACTGCTCACATCGATTTCTACCTTCCCTACGGTGCCGCTGATGTTCACCTGGGAGCCGCTGTTCTGGTCTACACTCAAAACTTCTGCTTTTACCGATCCGTCAAAAACAGCCCCGCTTGTAAACCGCATTTCCAGTTTTTTTACAGAGATAGTTGCCGGCACATGTACATCAGACCCGGCTGTAGCGGTAAGTTTATCCACGCTTTTGAAAGAAACGTATGCTTTCAGTTTGCGCTTGCGGTTATCACTCCAACTGATGCCTTCTGTATCAAAATAGATGCGGAGTACACCTTTCTCTACGATCGTTTTGAAACGTTCAGCATATTTTTCATCAGAATAACTCACTGCCAGGGATTCTGTTTCGCCTTCAGAGAGGTACAATTCAATACCATCGGTAACTGATATTGCTGAAAACGAGGCATTTAAAGTACGTGGATGCGCATTCGGGTCATTAACTACAGTGGCCTGCTGGGCTACTGATGAAAGGCTGAAAACAGCACTGATCAAAATAAATAAAAATTTCATGGCTATATTTTTTGTGTGATACGTTTGAAAATATTGTTTTGTTACAGTACCCGGATTTTTTTTCGCTCTAAAATCCTGTTAAAGAATCAGCATAAAAGCAGGATGAGGCCCGGTATAAAAATTCAGTTGCTCCATGATAAAGGAAATCTGTTTATTTTTGCTGCACAAT
>JAFDXA010000222.1 GCA_018268185.1 Bacteroidota bacterium | reverse complement strand
TTTATTTAAATAGTTTTCAATGCGCCTTCTTATTATTGAAAATGATGATAATGCAATAGAACGACTGGAGAAATTACTTGTGATGGCAGCGCCTGAAAAAAAGGTCGTGGGCGTTTGCCGAACTTTACAGGAAGCAAAACAATGGCTGAATGATAACCTACCCCCGGACCTTGTTTTATCGGAGGCACAACTGCCAGATGGGTTGTGTTTTGATTTATTTCATCAATTAGATAGAAAAATACATGTAATCTTTATCAGTGCTTACGATAAGTATGCTATCGCTGCATTTAAAACAAGAGGCCTTCATTTTTTACTGAAGCCTGTAAGCAAGGAAGATCTGAAAGAAGCACTTGAAAGACATGACCAGGCTCATCTTGTTGGATATGAAATGAAGCATCCTCAGCCTTCTACCAAATACCAGGAGCGGTTTATTATTAAAACAGGGGCACAAATCAGGCTGTTGTACGATAGTGAGATAGCTTACATATATACAGAAAACAAAGCTGTGTATGTTGTGAGCTTCAATAACCAGAAGTTCCTTGTGCCTATTTCAATTGAGGCATTTGAAAAGTCATTAAATCCCAGATTGTTTTACAGGATCAACAGGCAGGTTATTATAAACCTAAATGCCATCCGGAAAATGAAATCGACCAGTAAGCAACGCATTCAGATCACATTGGAACCATCAACAAGCCAAGAAACTGTAACAAGTTTTGAGCGAACACCTGATTTTAAAAAATGGCTAACAGGCGGGATGTAACTCTTTAAAACGTATGCGAACACATAACCTAGAAATAATTTTCAACAGGCCGTTGCCGAAAGACATCATTTAATTTGCACACAGCCATAAGGCTTGTAAAAGGGGCGAAAGCCCCTTTTTAATTATTGATCATTCTATAGATGATTCCGAATACTCATTCGGTAAACAGGAAATCCTGTTCAGCATCGATTTTTTACTACTCAGAATTTTATTACTTATTCATGAAATAACTAGCATAGAAGTTGTTTTTCTATTACAGTCAATCCAAAATTTAAAACCCAATGTTTATGAAAAATAAGGCTCTGATATTCCTGGTACTGATTATCTCTGTAATAATCGGCTTTCTTTATAGCTGTCAGCATGTGCACCTCGAAACATGTGAGGAATTAAACTTCCACATCAGCACAACCAAAACGGATGCAATTCAGAATAATGCTAACGGAACCATTACCGCAACCGCAACAGGAGGTACGGGTTTTCGTTATAGTCTGAACGGAGGCCCTCTGCAGGACACTGGCTATTTTCCCGGGCTCGAGCCGTTTCAAACTTATAGGGTAGTGGGCTACAACTCAATAGGCTGTACTGATACAGCAATGGTTTCAATAGGTTCAATCAATCCTTGCCAGGGCGTTAATATTACTATCACAGCAACAAAAACGGATGCCTCTGCAAACCAATCCAACGGTTCTATTAATGCTACAGCATCAGGCGGCGCAGGATTTACTTATAGCATAAACGGAGGCCCGTTTCAGGCCAGCGGTTTATTTTCAAACCTGCCAGCAGGCACTTATACAATAGCAGCACAAAGCGATGCAGGTTGTCTTGGAACAACACAGGTTACCATCGGAACAGTGAACCCATGTGCAGGAGTAACAATAAATATTACTACCACCCAGGTGAACCCAACTACAGGGGCTTCTAACGGGTCTATTACGGCTACAGCCAGCGGCAGTACAGGTTTTACATATAGTATTAACGGAGGGACTTATCAATCCAGTGGAACATTTACTAACCTGGCAGCAGGCACTTATACTATTACTGCAAAAAATGCAAATGGTTGTATAGGTTCAAAACAAGTGACGCTTACTACAACCAATCCATGTGCCGGGATAACGGTTGCCGTTACAACAACTACTGTTAATCCAACAACCGGGCAATCCAATGGATCTATAACAGCTACAGCAACCGGTGGTAGCGGTTTTACCTATAGTTTAAACGGAGGTGCATTTCAGTCAAGTGGAACATTTGCAAACCTCGCCACAGGTAATTATACGGTTACTGCAAAAAATTCAAACGGATGTACAGGCGTTACTACGGTTTCATTGGGAAGTACCAACCCCTGTGCAGGTGTTACGATAACAGTAACCACTACACAGGTGAACCCGGTCCTTGGTCAGTCTAACGGATCTATTACAGCATCTGCAACTGGCGGCACCGGCTTTACTTACAGTATAAACAACGGGGCATTTCAGACTGCTGCAACATTTTCAAACCTTGCTGCAGGCACTTATACCATTACTGCAAAAAATTCAAACGGTTGTATCGGCACCAAACAGGTAATACTTACTGCAACGGATCCTTGTGCAGGAATAACAATTACAGTTACAACAACGCAGGTGAATCCAACAACAGGTGCATCCAACGGATCTATTACAGCATCTGCAACAGGTGGCACCGGCTTTACCTATAGTATTAACGGTGGCGCATTTCAGTCAGGAGGAACATTTTCAAACCTGGCCGCAGGCACTTATACCATTACAGCTAAAAATGCAAATGGTTGTACCGGTACGAAACAGGTTACGCTTGCAGCATCTAATCCCTGTACAAATGTGAATATTGTTATTACTGCAACTGTTGTAAATACCACCCCTTGTCAAACAGCAACAAATAACGGCAGTATAGCAGTTACGGCTACCGGGTCAACGGGACTAACCTATAATATTTCCGGAGGAGCATACCAGGCCAGCGGAACATTTGCCAACCTCAATGCCGGCACTTACCTGGTTGGGGTAAAAGATGCAAACGGCTGTACCAAAACCCAATCTGTTACAGTGGGAGTTGTACCCAAAGGTCCTTTGTTTACACAGGTTCGTAACATCATTACTGCAAGGTGTGGTAATTGCCATTTGAATGGAGGAAATTCTGCAGGATATAATTTCGATAGTGATTGCAGCATTGTTTCTAAATGGAGCCAGATCAATAAAGCTTGTGTAACCTATCAAATGAACCAGATGCCTCCATCACAGCAATTGCCGGCTTCCGAAAAAACAAGTATAACCAATTGGGTAAATGCAGGCCACAGGTACACCGATTAAGTAAAATTTTAAATCCATTATTAGTATGCGTATAGCTTTTAACAGGGCAGCAATTATTTGCACACTGCTATCATTATTCACCCTTTCCGGTTGTTATTATGATAAAGAAGACCTTTTATATCCGCCGGCAGGATCAACAGACTGTACAACCATACCTGCAAAATTCAGTGTGGATATCAAGTCAATCATGGAAAACAAATGTGCTACTTCAGGTTGCCATGATGCATCTACCGGGGCGGGATCGGTTACACTGGTTACTTATGCGCAGATTTCAGCGGCGGCAGTGAGAATCAATCAACGCTGTGTTATAGATAAAACAATGCCACCGGGCGCACCTCTTACAACAGCGGAAATAAATGCTTTGAAATGCTGGATCAATTCCGGTGCACCCAATAATTAAAATTCAATATCATGAAAAAGATAAAGAAACTCTTACTTGGAGTCATGATACTCCTGGCAACCGGAGCTGGCTACGGATTTTACCTCTACCATAAAAAACCTGCTGATGTAAGAAAACTAGATGCAGCGTATGAAATCACTGCCGCCAGCATTGTAAAAGAATATAACACAGATGAAACTGCTGCCAACAGGAAATACCTTGATAAAGTAATAGCTGTAAAAGGCAATATACAGGATGTTAAGATCGATACTTCGGGGCAATGCACTGTTTTCTTAAACAGCGGGGATCCGATGTCATCAGTAACCTGCAGTTTTTATGAGGAAGAAGCAAGATCCGCCTCGGAATATCACACAGGAGATGACGTAACCATCAAAGGAAAATGTACAGGAAAATTGATGGATGTTGTTCTCAACAAATGCAGTATCAATAAAAAATAATAACTATGAAAAAAACATTCCTGCTCATAACTGCAATCCTATTTATGCAGCAAGGCTTTGCCCAAAAAAGATATTTTACAAAAACGGGGACCATTTCATTCCGCGCCGGAACTTCAGTTGAAGATATTGACGGACTGAACAAATCAACTACGGCTGTTTTTGATGCCGGTACCGGCCAGATAGAATTTGCCGTGCTCATTAAGGGTTTCGAGTTCAACAGCGTCCTTATGATGGAGCATTTCAATGAAAATTATATGGAGAGTGATAAATATCCTAAGTCGATATTCAAGGGAACCATTGTAAACATAGCCGCTGTAAATTTTCAGAAGGATGGAACCTACCCGGTAACGGTAAAAGGAGTACTGGAAATACATGGCGTAAAAAAAGAAATAGAAACAACCGGGAGTATGAAAGTAAACGGTGAATCAGTTGCATCCAATGCAGTATTCAATGTTGCACTGGAAGATTATCGTATTTCCGTCCCGGGAATTGTAAAAGATAAAATTTCAAAGGAAGCCAAAATAACCGTTAACTGCCGGTTTGAAATTCTTAAGTAATAGCTAAATCCAATTCAATGAAGTATACCTTTTTCTTTGCCTTACTGGTATTCGCCAGAGTAAGTTTTGCCCAGGGCGACCTGCTATCTCTTGTTGAAACAAAGGGAGGGAAACCTAAGAAAGAATACATCAGCAATGCTTTTAAGTCAAGCAGAGTGATCAATGGGCATTCGATGGAGTTTATAGGTAAGGGTGTTCTTGATGTAAGAATACTGCACCGTTTCGGCACTGTAAATTCAGGCCTCAACAACCTCTTCGGGCTCGACCAGGCTAACATGCGTTTCGGGTTTGATTATGGGATTGCAAAAAGCCTGACCATTGGTGTAGGCAGAAGCAATGTGGGAAAAGAATGGGACGGGTTCATCAAGTTCAGGCCTATATGGCAATCAAAAAGAGGAAGCTGGCCTTCACCGGTTTCTGTTGTGATGATCACCGGGGCAACATACAGCACCGTTCCGTGGACAGATCCTTCCAGGAAAAACTATACCACTAGCAGGATGGGTTTTTATAATATGCTGATCATCGGCAGAAAATTTGGAGAACGGTTCAGCATGCAGGTAGCGCCAACATTTGTTCATAGAAATATTGTAGCAACATCAATGGAGCACAATAACGTATATGCTTTGGGGGTTGGGGTAAGGTTTAAATTGTCTAAACGTATTGCGTTTGTTGCAGACTATCATTATATAGCGAAAGGGCTTGATAAAGAAATATACAAAGACCCGCTGTCTGTTGGGTTCGATATTGAAACAGGTGGCCACGTATTTCAATTACATTTTTCCAATGCAACCGGCATGAACGAAAAAGCCTTCATTACAAATACTACGAATGACTGGGCTAAGGGTGATGTAAGATTTGGATTCAATATGTCGAGGGTATTTACAATAGGAAAGAAGACCCGGCATAAATAAAAAATAAACGATCAAAAAAATCACTAAATATCAAGGCTGAGAATTTCAATAAGCTGGTTTTTCAAAACCCTGATCATACCTCTTTCCGCCAGTTTCTTCATCAACCGGGAAATAACTTCACGGGAAGAATTGAGTTCCTGGGCAATTTCAGTATTGTTGATGCTGAGGATATTTGTTTTTTTAATTTCCTGTTCACGCTTCAGGTAAAACAGCAGTTTCTCATCCATGCTCCTGAAAGCAGTGTGATCAAGTGTATTCAGTAATTCTTCAAAACGTTTGCGGTAGGTTTCGATCACAAAATGATACCAGCTCTTGTAATCCTGCATCCATTTGTCCATTACGCTTAACGGAACAGCGATCACGGTGGTTGGTTCCACCACCTTAGCCATGATCTCGCTTTTTTCCTGTTTGCTGGCGCTGATCATGGATAAAGCGCAAGCCTGCCCCGGCTGCAGGTAATACATGAAGTATTCCTGTCCGCTGTCGTCTTCCCGGTAAATTTTAATAAGGCCATCTACGATCAGCAGTATGGATTTAAAATACTGGCCTGTTTTCATAAGAACTTCTCCGCCTTCAAAGGTTTTAAGCTCGGCTTCTTCTTCGATTTTATCAAGTAAACTTTTTTCAAACGATGGAAAAGCGCTTTGAATATCCTGTTTCATAGAGGCAAGTTAAGGAATATGTTGTTCTGTATGGCAAGACCGAATGGAGTGAAGGTCATTTATAATTTCATGCTCTGTATTAAAGAAGTTTGTAGAGCAGATGATTTATTCAGGAGTATTTCTATCTAAAATTAAATGCAGGAGTTTATCCAACCCCTGCATTTAATTGGTAAGTAGAATTATTTAACAACAACGATCTTGTCTGTCTGAATAATATCCTGTCCCTGGTAGATAACCACAAAATAAATACCGGCAGGTACTTTTTCTCCCAGCGAAACATTCAACTGTTGATTTAATAATGTTTTTTCAACAACGGTTTTGTTATTGATATCGCGTATCTCAACATATTGTTTGAGGTCATTTCTTGTAAGGTCGGCTTGTTCAATTTTTACTTCATTCTTTACTGGGTTGGGATAAACAGAAAACTGTTTTTTTGATGGACTTGAATTATTGCTTTTCAGCATCAGTTCTACAAGTGCACGAAGATTTTTTACTTCTTCCTGGAGTTGTTCTACTCTCGGATCTTCTACTACAAATGAACCACCTCCCTTTGCCCCAAAACTAAGACTGCTCCTCCAAAGATCCCCATTATCATCAATAAGAACGATGTTTCTTGAAACTGCGCCATTCACCTGAAGGTTACGAAGTCTTACAGTTCCCGGAGTAGCTCCATTACTAAGGTCTATATCCAGTTTAGCTGCTGGTGTGGGGGCGGCGCCCAGCGCAATGCCAATATTAGTTCCATCATCGTATATCTGGCTACATGTTGTATTGCCTGAAGTACCATTGGCCCTTGGTATAAAATTGGCTGTGTTACAGTTTGTCCCTCCCGGCAATGGAGCCTGCACCACCACACCATTGGCATCAAGGAATAGATATGATCTGTCGGCAGCTGCTGTGGTTGCGGGAACAACATCTAATTGCAGACTCGGAATACTACCACCT
>JAFDXA010000221.1 GCA_018268185.1 Bacteroidota bacterium | reverse complement strand
TTCAGGGCTGATCACAAGACCATATACAGCACAATGGTTACAGGGAAGGCTGGAGATACAATTAAGATCAGCAGTAAAGACAGTTCCGTTATTGCCAAAGATATTCTCCGTTACCTCGATAGTAATAAAGTTTACACTGCCGGTGATGTGAAAATGATAAAAACGGGAAATGGGGAGGTATTGTCTTACAGGATGCAATCGGCCGACGGCATCATTGAAACCTGTAAAACTGCTGTAAATCTCTGTATCGGGCTGATTGGTATACTGGCTTTGTTCATGGGCATACTAACCATTGCGGAGAAGGCGGGGGGGATCAGGTTTTTGTCGAGATTGATAGGTCCATTCTTTTGCAGGATATTCCCCGATGTTCCCAAAGGCCACCCGGCCATGGGTCACATGATGATGAATTTTTGGGCCAATCTGCTTGGGCTCGACAATGCCGCAACACCTTTCGGCATCAGGGCCATGGAAAGCCTGCAGGAGATAAACCCTAGTAAGGAAACGGCTTCCAATGCGCAGATCATGTTTTTGTGCCTGCATGCCTCGGGGCTTACGCTTATTCCTGTGAGCATCATTGCCCTGCGTGCTTCGGCCAAAGCATCCAATCCCATGGATATTTTTATCCCCTGTATGATAGCCACTTTTGTTGCTACCATTGCGGCCATGCTCATCATATCATTTAAACAAAAGATCAATATACTGCAGCCTGTAATACTAGCCTGGGTGTTGGGCATTTCTGCAGTGATCGCTGCGTTGATTTTGTACATCCGGCAACTTGATACAGATGCTGTGCAGATATTTTCAGGTACACTGAGCAATGGATTGATACTGGTAATATTGTTGCTGATCATTCTCGGGGCGATCTATAAAAAGATAGACATATTCAGTGCTTTTATCGAGGGGGCCAAAGGAGGTTTTGATACGGCGGTAAGGATCATCCCATACCTTGTGGGAATGCTGGTAGCCATCAGCCTGCTACGCACGAGCGGAACATTTGATGTGGTGATCAATGGCATGAAATCACTTTTTGCTGCAATCGGTACAGATACAAAATTTGTAGACGGTCTGCCAACGGCACTTGTAAAACCTTTCAGTGGCGGCGCTGCCCGGGGCATGATGGTGGATACAATGAAAGCTTATGGGCCTGATTCTTTTGCCGGAAGGTTATCCTGCATCCTGCAAGGTTCTTCGGATACAACTTTTTACGTGGTAGCTGTTTATTTCGGCGCTGTGTCTGTAAAAAATACACGTTATGCAGTTGGAGCAATGCTGCTGGCCGACCTGGTGGGCATCATCACTTCGATTTTACTGGCTTATTTGTTTTTTGGAGGGAAGTAGAGGAGAAGGGTTTCAGGTTGAAAGTTTAAGGGTTTAGAGGGATGGTATTGAGAATGGTTCGCCTGAAAAATATCCATATCCAGTATCTGCTATCCAGCATCTGGTATCGAGAATCAAGCATCCAGTAAACAACATCTACTCTCTATCTCACTGCTTCCCCGAACTGTCTGTAGCTTCTTCGTCAAGTTCCTGTTTCCAGTTTGGTATAAAGAGCGCCATCAGGTTCTTCGCTTTGTAAACACCCCTGCAGAACCGGTTCCCCATAGCAATGATGGTTACGTCTTCATCAGTAAGCCTGATAAAGCTGGCGTTGTTACCATGCCACCAGCCATTGTGATAGATCACTTTTTTACCATCGGGGTATATGTTCATTCTCCATCCCAGTCCGTAATTGCGGATACCTGGTTTTTCATTGCTGTAAGGCGCATAAGCCTGTTGATAGGTTTCAGGTTTGAATATCAGATTGGTGCTTAGCAAACGATCCCATTTCAACAGGTCACGTGGCGTTGAATAAATATTCTTATCACCATACACAGCATCAAGGACATTCAGCGGAATAATGCCGGCACGCCAATCGTAACTCGGGTTGATCCTCGATGTATCGGCAAGCGTAAACACGAAACTGCTGGCCATCTGTAAGGGATCAAAGAAATTGTGTTTGATGTATTGAGGGTACGACATACCGCTTGCTTTCTCAATAAGCAGGGCAAGTAATGCATAATTGGTATTGCAGTAAGTGAAATGAGTACATGGTTTTACAATGTTGCGGAAGCTTGTTTTAAATTTCACCAGGTAATTGAAAACATCCTGGTTGGTCATGAAAGTTTTTTTATCCCAACCCAGTTCATCCATAAAATAGAGATAGTTGGGAAGTCCGCTCCGGTGATTGAGCAGGCACCTCACCGTAACACCGGCATAATTGAAGGTGGGGAAATAAGTACTCAGTTCATCATCCAGTTTTACTTTTCCTTCCTGAACCAGTTTGAGTACAGCCATGGCTGTAAATGTTTTTGACACAGATGCGATATGCGTGGGGGTATTGTCTTTGATGGTATCAGTGCCACCGATATGGCCTGTGCCGAAGTACTTCTCATAAATGATGGTTCCATGTTTGGCAACCAGTACGCCTCCGTTGAAATTGTGGAGCAGTAGGGTGCTGTCGAACCATTCTTCACATGCACGGTTAATGTTGGCAGCCTCTGCGGAGGGAATGGCAACAGGATCAGGAAGCGTGATCTTGTTTATACTGTCGTTACGATTGGCTGTTTCTTTTACTTTGGATGTTTGCCGGCAGGAGGAGGAAAAAAGGATGGTAGCCAGCATCAGAAATGTTGCAGCGGATATATGGCAGGCAGAGCCGCGGAGCAGGCGGCTTATTGGTTGTATCATAAATATTAAATCCTTAAAAGAATATCTTTGTGCAAAATAATGCTATAATAATGCCCGACAAAAAAATTACCAGTTATCCTAAAGAAAAGATCAACATACTTTTCCTGGAGAATATCAGTGATGTAGCCGTTACGCAGTTTTCCAAAGCAGGATATACCAATATAAAAAAAATCAGCGCTGCTATCAATGAAGATGACCTGGTGAAGGAGATCAGGAATGTTCACCTGCTGGGTATCAGGAGCAAAACCCAGGTAACCAAAAGAGTACTGGAAGCTGCCGAAAAACTACAGGCCATTGGATGTTTTTGCATTGGCGTGAACCAGGTTGATCTTGTTGCAGCTTCAAGAAGTGGCGTTGCCGTTTTTAACGCCCCGTACAGCAATACAAGAAGTGTGGCAGAACTGGTGATTGGTGCTGCCATCATGCTCGTGAGAAAAATAGTAGACAAGAACAAAGCTGCTCATGAAGGAAAATGGATGAAGGATGCAAGTGGCAGCCATGAGTTGAGGGGTAAAACCATCGGCATCATCGGTTATGGAAATATCGGAAGCCAGGTAAGTGTGCTCGCAGAAGCGCTTGGTATGAAAGTGCTGTTTTATGATGCCGAAACTAAACTGCCGTTAGGGAATGCCGGCGACAGTAAAACACTGAAAGAACTTTTGCTGGGTAGCGATGTGGTTACACTGCATGTTCCGGAATTACCATCTACAAAGAACCTCATCAATAAAAATAACATTAAATATTTTAAGAAAGGGGCGGTGCTTATCAATTATGCAAGGGGAGAAGTGGTTGATCTGCCCGTTTTGCGCAAGGCAATACTGGCCGGGGATATCGGGGGGGCGGCCATTGATGTATTCCCGGAAGAGCCGGAAAAAAACGGCGATCCTTTTCATACTGTGATGCAGGGATTACCCAATGTACTCCTAACGCCTCATATCGGTGGCAGCACACAGGAAGCGCAAAGCAATATTGGGTTAGATGTAAGCGTAAAACTCTTCAACTATCTCGAAAAAGGAACCAGCACAGGCTCCCATTCCATTCCGGCATTGGCTTTGCCACCACAGGAAGGGGCCCATCGCATATTACATATACACAAGAACGTGCCGGGCGTGCTGAGCCAGATCAACACCACCCTCAGCAAAAACAGGATCAATATCCTGGGACAATACCTGAAAACCAATGATGAGATCGGGTATGTTGTTCTTGATGTAGACAAACATCTCAGCAAAAACGCTGTAGAACTGCTGAAGAAAGTAAATGAAACTATTAAGGTGAGAATGCTTTATTAATAACCACCGCCAATCTGCGATAGTGAATACAGCATTTTCAGTAGAAATGAGCATAAAAATTATTTTCTTAATTTTCAATAATTATTGAAAATTTTGGTAATTTTGTAATATTAAATAATTACCTATGAAATTGGTTATAATAGGAGCCGGGTTCGGTGGATTGAGGCTGGCCCGGAAACTCAGCAATAAAACAGGATTCGACATCACGATTATCGACCGTTTCAATTATCACCAGTTCCAACCGCTGTTTTACCAGGTTGCAACAGCCGGGCTTGATGCCAGTAATATTTCCTTTCCGCTTCGCAAGGTTTTTCAGAAAAGCAGAAACGTAAGGCTGCGGATGGCAGATGTATTGTCAGTAGAAACTGTGTCACAAAAAGTGATCACCAGTGCAGGTGATTTTGATTATGATGTGCTGGTGATTGCTACAGGCGCAGGCACAAATTTCTTTGGCAACACGGCCATGGAAGCAAATGCGTTTCCCATGAAGAGTACTGTGGAGGCTTTGCAATTACGCCACAGGTTACTGCACAATTTTGAAGATGCTATCGATGTAAAGGATGAACTGCTTCTGCAAAGGCTTATGACAATCGTTGTGGTAGGAGGCGGCCCTACCGGTGTTGAACTGAGTGGCGCCATTGCCGACATGCGAAGGGATGTGTTGCCGAAAGATTACCCGGAGATC
>JAFDXA010000220.1 GCA_018268185.1 Bacteroidota bacterium | reverse complement strand
TTCTTACCGGGCACAAACTCAATGTTCTTTCCGCAGATGCTGCCTTCCCACAATGAAAATTCAGCACCAGGCTCCAGGGGCATAACGGCTTCTTCTCCTGTCCATAATTGTATGGTGGCTTCATTGGTGAGTGCGTTGTAAACATCTTCCGGCGGTGCGCTGATGGTATAATATTTCTTGTAATCCTTCATGGTTGATAATTAACATTTGCAGGAACCTGCTATCCTGTAAATTTGAGTACAATTTTCTGCATAAAAAACAGTTTATTCATTAATGTTTCAAAATCCAACAAGTAATATGAAAAAGATCATTCGGTATGCTGTTCCCGTTTTGTTGCTGCAATTCGTAGTTTGCCTTGCGGCTAAAGCCCAGTATAAGACTTACCAGCTGAATGATAAAGGCGATACGATCAATGCCATCAATAAAGACGGACAGAAAACAGGCAAATGGGTTGAACATGTTGACGAGATCAGGGGAGAGCCCGGTTATGAAGATGAGGGCATTTACAAGAAAGGGCAGAAAGATGGTTTCTGGCGCAGGTACAATCTCCAGGGAGATTTGATCGCTGTAGAAAATTATAAACTGGGCGGAAAGGATGGCCTTCAGCAATATTATACTTACCTCGGCGACCTCGAAAGGGAAGAAAGCTGGAAAGGCTATAACCCTGATGCGCCTTATGATACGATCGCAGTTTATGGAACCGGAAGCGGCGAGATCGTGGATTACAAAATTGTAAAAGCCGAACCTTATAGTGTAAAAGATGGTGAATGGCGTTACTATGAACCAGGCTCGGGGAGATTGATCCGAACAGAACAATGGTCGAGAAACGTACTTCAAAAACCAAATGCGCCGGCGCCTGCAACTGCTGATAATTCAAAGAAAAAGGAAGTGGAAAAAACACAGGAAATGGTTGAATGGGAGAAAAAGAACAAGGGCAAGAAGCGTGCATTGAGGGATGGAAGAACAGGAATGTAGAAACAGATTATTTTTAATGAATACCTCCGAATAGAGAATTCAGAAACGCTTATTGATCACTTTGGATTGTAAATGTTTTATTGCTTTAGAAGGAAGTTGATTGATAAAAGTATTTGGCAGAGATTTTATCCCTGCGAAAATATAAAAGCCGGAATCTTAGATTCCGGCTTTCTTTATGCATTGTTTGTTGGATTACTGTTTGATCAGTTTTTCTGTGTACATGGTTTCTCCTTTATCATCGATCACCTGTATCACGTACATGCCGCGGTTAAGAGACGATGCAGGGAAAGTTTTCCTTACACTGCCCTTGGCAATGGTTACCTGTTGACTGATAACGGTTTTACCCATATTATCGAATACCCTTACACTGAACACCTGGTTGCGTTCGCTCAGGAAGTCGAGTGTGATATTTGATCCGAAAGGATTTACAAATACTGAAACATCTGTTTTATCAATGGTGAGCCTGTAATAAACAGTGTTGGAGTATTTAGAAGTTCCGTCCTTATCAACCTGCCTGATCCTGTAGTAGTTGTTACCTACCATTGGTTTGGCATCGTAAGCATCATAGTTTTTGGTAAGGCTGCTGTTTCCTGCGCTTTGTGTTTTCGCAACAGCTTCCCAGGTAGCGCCGGCATCAGTACTTCTCTGTACTTCAAAATAATCGTTGTTCACTTCAGATCCGGTAGCCCATGAAATGTTTACACCCAGTCCTCTTTTCTGTGCATTGATGTTGAGGAACCTTACAGGAACGGGGCCATCATCTGAGCAGGTTGATAATTTGATATCATCCAGCGCAATGTCATTACCGCAACCACCGGCTGTAAGATCACTGATGGTAAATCTCATATTGGTAACAATGAAGTTTCCTGTTGCAGGAAGAGAAAAAATACCTCCCTGGTGTAACCATACCGGGTCATTGGTTTCCGGGATAGCAGGAGAAGTTACTGCAGAATTTCCCATGGGAACCCAGTTGCCGTTGGCATCCTGGTATTCAGCAGTTGTTCTTAAAACAGGTATTAATGAATTTGGTCCGCAGTTTCCCAATCCCATCAGGTTTAAAACCCAGAAATTGAATGAATAGAAACCGGCAGGATAACCGTTTGCATTTGTTTGTGTTACACTGTAAATATCTCCTGCTTTGGCATCTATGATAGCCATACGGCCATTCTGATCGTTGGGTGTGTGATCAGGTGTTTTATGCCAGTTAGGATTCTGATCACCATAGTCGATGACCCTATAGGTTCCTGGTGTGTTCATTACACCCAGTTGCTGATAGCTCAGGTTTACAATATTAGGATCGCTCACAGAACCGGTGCCGGCACCAAAGTTCTCAGACCATAATGTTGCTTCGTTGTTACAGAAATTCTGGGCAGTTGCTTTATTGGAATGCACAAGGCAAAGCATCAATCCCGCGGAAAGCAATGCAGTAGTTCGCTTCATGAAAAGTGTAGATTTTTTTTCCATAATAATTCGGTTTGTAGAGTTAAACAATACAGGTTAAGTGAATTCCAGGTCAGGGATTATGGTACACTAAAAAATATACATACAGGAAGCGATGTACTTTTAAAGAGATAGTGATATTGGCAGGATTGGACTAATGAAACAGGGCTGATTTGATAGGAATAATAGCGCCCTTTGATTTTTCAGATAAGTAAAAGTAGAAAAATTATCCGATAATGCAATGATTTTCATTAAAAAAGTTGGGCAGATAACCACCCAACTTTTTTTGATTTTTTATGGTTGACTACTGACTTAAGGTTTGATTTCCCTTTGCATAGGATTACCCATATTGCTTCCGGCGCCCCTGGCACCTCCTGATTTCGACTTAAATAGTTGAAACTTACTTGGTTCAGCCACTGCCGGCCAGCTGTTGTTCTTTTCATTTATATCTGCCGTTTCACGCATGGGATCAAGTTTGATGGAAGCAACTTCTTTGTTCTTTACAAAGGTTTTCACCACCTTGTTTTCATTTTTACGCCACACATTCACCGGAATTCTGTCGATCTCTTTGCTGCCATCCTTGAATGTCCACTCAATAATGATCGGCATCACGAGCCCACCAACATTGCTGAATGTAAGTTCGTACATGTTTTTATTGCCTGCAATCTGCTGCCTTTGCTCTATAGAGAATGTATCAGCTTTTGAGGCCGGGATGGTAATACTGCGGGAACTGGTATCCACTTTTGCCAGTCCGCGATCATATCTCCAGTAAAAATCCCTCAATGATGTGTCTGCATCGGTTGCAAAAACAATATTCCTGTCTTCCCTATTCCTGATCTTTGAAATATCATCAAAACTGTTCAAAGACGGCTTGGCAATGCTCTGCGTGATCGTTTTTTCTGAAGTGTTTGCAGGTGCCGGCAATTCATCGGTTAATTTAGCCCACTTAACAGTATCAAGGGAAATATCACAAGGTTCTGTTCCGTAAAACCATCCTCTCCAGAACCAGTCAAGGTCTTCAGCACTGGCATCTTCCATGGTACGGAAAAGGTCTGCAGGAGTAGGGTGTTTAAATGCCCATCTTCTTGCATATTCTTTAAAAGCATAATCGAATAACTGCCTGCCCATGATGGTTTCACGAAGAATATTCAGGCCGGTTGCAGGTTTGCTGTATGCATTCGGGCCAAACTGTGCAATATTTTCGCTGTTGGTCATGATAGGCTCAAGTTGATCTTTCGGCAGCTTCATGTAATCAACGATCTTGTAAGCCGGCCCTTTGCCAACAGGATATTTATTATCGAATAGTTCTTCTGTAAGGTATT
The DNA here is from genome assembly GCA_018268185.1 of Bacteroidota bacterium. GTDB lineage: Bacteria > Bacteroidota > Bacteroidia > Chitinophagales > Chitinophagaceae > Ferruginibacter. The sequence continues at coordinate 11,698 of JAFDXA010000220.1, read as the reverse complement.
CAACAAATGAATTCAATCCTTCATCCATCCAGGTCCATTGTCTTTCATCGCTGTTGATGATCATCGGGAAGAAATTATGCCCTACCTCGTGTATCACAACACCCAGCATACCGTTCTTTGTTCCTTCACTGTAAGTGCCGTCTTTTTCACAACGTCCGAAATTGAAACAGATCATTGGATATTCCATGCCATTGGCTGCTTCCAGGCTTTGGGCAACGGGGTATGGATATGGGATGGTAAATTTTGAATAACTGCGGATGGTATGGGCAACTGTTTTGGTGCTGTACTTCCTGTACAGGTTGTAAGCTTCTTTTCCATAAGCGCTCATGCACATTACTTTCTTTCCGTCGATATAAGCAGGCATGGCATCCCAGATAAATTTGCGACTGCTGCCCCACGCAAAGTCACGCACCATATCAGCTTTGAATATCCATGTTTTCTTTTGCGTTGATTTTTGTTTTTCTTTCGCTGTTGCTTCATCCAGCGTTACGATCTCAGTTACGTCTTTTGCATTTTGTGCAGCCTGCCAACGGGCATATTCTTTTGCAGAAAGTACCTGCTGGTAATTTTGTCCCTGGCCGGTAGACATTACAACATGATCGGCAGGAACCGTCATGGCAACCTTAAAGTTTCCGAAGGTCAATGCAAATTCCCCTGAACCAACGAATTGATGGTTTTGCCATCCCTGGAAATCACTGTAAACACAAAGGCGGGGATACCACTGCGTCATGGTATAGAGGTCATTCCCATCTTCAGGAAAATTTTCATAACCACCACGGCCGCCATAGCGGGTGCGTTCGATGATATTGTAATTCCAGTTCACTTTAAAGATGAATTGCTGGCCAGGTTTTAAAACCTGTGGCAACTCAATACGCATCATCGTTTTGTTGATAGTGTATTTCAGATCTTTGCCCAGGGCATCGGTTACTTTTTCAATGTTATCACCATATTCCCTGTCTTTCTTTCCTTCAAGCCCCATAAGATCCTGTTCAGAAACATTCTTCGGCATACTGTTGCTGTTCTGGTAACCGGAATTGTTTACAGAACTGTGCTGGTTTTCGTCGAGCTGCAGCCACAGGTAAGTAAGGTTGTCGGGAGAATTGTTGAAGTATGTGATTGTTTCCCTGCCGATGAGTTTGCGGTTCGGTTCATCGAGTTCACAAACAATATCATAATCGCAACGCTGTTGCCAGTACCGGGGGCCGGGGGCGCCACTGGCAGTTCTGAATTCGTTGGGAGTTGGCAGGATGGTTCCTAACTGTTCGAACCTGTTACCATGGTTGCTGCCGGGATTGTTCCTGATATCCTGTGCAAATGCAAAGGCGGTACTCAGCATCAGAGCAGCAAAAGCGATCCTTTTTTTCATGTTGAATTATTGAGAAGTTGATGATCTTTTTTATTTAAAGTGGCCAGCGTTGAATAGCCATCCACGCAGCCCAGCACAAACTGAATACTGATAAACCCCAAACCCACCATTTCCTTGGCAACTGCAACTTGTTTACCAGCAGGTAACCAAGGATCAGCAGTAAAGAAACCATTACCACCTGCCCAGCTTCCAGCCCCACATTGAAACTGAATAAAGGTAGGGCTATCTGTTGATCTTTTGAAAGCATGAAACGGATCGTATTGGCAAACCCGAGTCCGTGTATCAATCCAAAGAACAACGCCAGGAAATAATTCAACCTCAGCGATGCCGGTTGGTAATCTTTTAGTAACAGGTTGAACAAAGCTGTAGCCACGATGGTAAGTGGTATCAGGAATTCAACCCAATTGCTGTTTATGCTCACCAGTTGATAAACACTCAGCCCAAGTGTAAGCGAGTGCCCGATTGTAAAAGCCGTTACCAGCACCAGCACCTGTTTCCAGTTGTTGAGGAGGTAAATAGCAGAGAGGGCTACAATGAATAATATATGGTCGAAGGCATCCCAACTGATGATATGATGCCATCCCAATTCAAAATAAAATCTAAAATCATTCATAGATGCAGTTCGCCCGGGTCTTTGTATTACATTTGAATTTCAAATATCTGTAAACTTAATATTAACCGGTAATTTCTCAAGCTAAATGGCATCAATATTATATAAATGGTTTGCGGTTGTTTTTATGAATTTTTTCAGCCATTCGTTTTCGGGGCATCCTGTTTTTGTGAGCATTACTGAAATTGAACACAATGCCAAAGAGAAAACCCTGGAGGTGAGCTGCAAAATATTTACGGATGATTTTGAAAAAACACTCCGGTCTGCTTATCATGTACACGTAGACCTGCTGGCGCCAGCAGAAAAAGCTGCCATGAACAAACTCGTAAGTGATTATGTATTGAAGCATCTCAGACTCAGTGTTGATGGGAAAGCTGTTTCACTGAAGTATCTTGGATACGAGCAGATAGAGGAGGGGATATACAGTTATTTCCAGGCGGATAATGTGACTGCTGTAAAGCGACTGACTATTTTTAATAATATCCTGTACGAATACAAAGACCAGCAGATGGGATTGATACATGTTATTGTTAACGGTGAGCGCAAAAGCACCAAACTCAACAACCCTGATTCAAATGCCGTATTCGATTTCTAAAACGAACTTTCATTAACCATTTCCTCATTGTCAAATTTCCACATTTTCAAATCCTCACATTTTCACATTCCCCTTCAATCTTCCTCCATATCCTCTTTCAATTCTTCCGAGATCTTTACGAGTACTTTATCAATGCGCTGTCCGTCCATATCTATGATCTCAAAATCAAATCCTTTCCAGCTGAATGATTCCCCGGTTTCAGGAATGTGCTGAAGTTCCTGGAGCACAAACCCGGCAACGGTATCAAATTCATGTTCCTCACTCATCCAATCAGCCTTTTCAAAATAACTCAGGAAGTCGTAGAAATGCAGCTGCCCATCTACCAGGAATGTTCCATCCTGCCTCTCTTTGATCTCGTATTCTTCCTGCCCTGTTTGCGGAACATCTCCCACAATGGCCTGCATAATATCATTCAGCGTGATCATGCCTTCCAGTGTTCCGTATTCGTTTACGATGAAACAACTGTGTATCTGGCTGGCCCTGATCTTTTCAAGTAACTGGTATGCTTTGTTGTTTTCAGGAACGAACAAAGCCGGTTTCAGCAGTTCGGCCATGGTTGTAAGTGAGGAAGCCTTTACAAGGTCTTTTACGTAAACCAGTCCTTTGATATCATCTATGGATCCATCACATACCGGAAATGTGGAATAAACGATCTCTGAGAATTTTGTTTTGAAATCTTCTACTGTATCATTCATGTCAACCCAAACAATATCGGTTCTGTGTGTCATGAGTGATGTAATGTTCCTGTCGCCCAGGTGAAACACCCGCTCAATGATCTCTTTCTCATCTTCTTCGATCGTTCCGTGTTCGCTTCCTTCTGTTATCATAGCCTTGATCTCTTCTTCAGTAACAGAACTATCGCTGGCCTTGGATATGTTCAGGATCTTAAAGATGAGGTTGGTGAAGCCCGACAGAAACCATACGAACGGGTGCATGATCGTAGAAAGTACGTTCATAGGGCCGGCCACGATCCTGGCAATTTTTTCAGCCCTTATAAGTCCGAATTTTTTGGGTATCAGTTCCCCGAATATGATGGAAAGAAAAGTAACAATGATCACCACGATGCTGGTTGCAATGGTATCGGCATAAGGCTTGAGTGATTCAAATCTCTCAAAAAAGGGCTGCAGGTCTTTCCCGAATTTTTCGCCCGAGTACACACCCGTTAAGATGGATATAAGCGTGATGCCGATCTGGGCTGTACTCAAAAACTTTTCCGGGTTTTCTGCAAGGTCAAGGGCGGCTTTTGCCTGCAGATCTCCTTTATTGGCCTGGGCTTCCAGCCTTCCTTTGCGGGCGCTTACAAGCGCTATTTCGCTCATTACGAATAATGCATTCAACAATATCAGCAGCAATAAAATGAAAATCTCAACCATAAATTTTACAGCAGTTGGTGGTTTTTGTTAAACAACCTTGCGGACAAATATCCGAAAACAAAACCAATCAGTCCCCCACAAAACACATCCATGGGAAAATGTACGCCTATATATACCTGCGCATAACACACCGAAAAGGCCCAAACGAAGAACAGAAGCGCCGGTTTGCCAGTATATTTCTCCAGCGTAAAATAAAAGAATGCAGCCATGGCAAAGTGATTCATGGCATGTGAAGAAGTGAAGCTGGAACTCTGCGGCCGGTATGTTACGAGTACCCGGATGGTATCAACAAGCGTGGGGTCATTGCAGGGCCTGAGCCTGAAAACATTTGGTTTGATGATGCTGCTGCTGATGAAATCAGATAAACCGGTGAGTGCAGCGGCATAAACTATCCACCACCATTTCTGCTTATTAAAATTGATAAGTGCAAAAATCAGCAGGAAGATGTAAAGCGGCAACCAGGTATTCTGGTTCCTGATAAAAGGCATCAGCCTGTCGAAAAAATCATTGCTCCATTGCTGGTTTACCAGTTGGAATAGCCGCCGGTCTAGTTGTATTACCTGGTTCATGAATGCTTCATAGCTAACAAAACGTTATTGCCAGCCGCTTCAAAAATAATTAATCTAATTTAGCGGCAGCTAAAATAATAAGCATGCGTTTGATGCATAGAGTGCCGAGGCTTATCCGCTGGATATTTACTGTGATGCTTCTTTTCCTGGTGGTGCTTACCATTTACAGGTTCATTTTCTTTTTTCATTTCCGCAACATCAACAGGCCTTTCAGCGGTTCTGCTTTTTTGCTCGGGCTCCGTTTTGATGCCAAATTCATATCCATTATGGGGCTCGGTATGTTGCTTTTATCAGCAATACCTTTTCTTAATCCTGTAAAAAGCAGGGGAGCAGCCCGTTTCTGGACGATCCTGCTTTCAATCATATTCCTCTTAACACTGATCTTCCTGGGTGCAGATTTTTATCATTACGATTACCTCAAACAAAAACTGAATGCATCTGTACTGAACTACCTGCAGGATGCCGGCATTTCTTTTTCTATGATGATCGAGAGTTACCCGCTGATCAAAATCGCGGTAGCGCTCTGCATCCTGGTTGGGTTGTTTGAACTGGTACACAGGCGCCTGCTGAGAAGAATAGCAAATTCTGCAGCAAACGGAAATCCTGCCAAAAAGAATATACTTTACTATGTGTTCTTTGTTTTGTTGCTTGGCGTACTGAGTTTTGGCAAGATCGGGCAGTTTCCTTTGCGCTGGAGTGATGCTTTTGTTTTTGCTGATGATTTTAAAGCCAGTACGGCGTTGAATCCTTTCCAGAGTTTTTTCAGCACGCTGAGTTTTAAAAATTCCGGGTATGATAAAGTCAAACTGAAATAATCTTACTCGTTGATAGCTGCTTACCTGGGTGTTGAAAAACCAGACAGTAATACTTTCAACTTTGAAAGGAATTACCTGCCATCAGATACTTTTATACGAAAGCCCAATATTGTACTGGTGATCTGCGAGAGCTTCAGTGCCTACAAAAGCAGCATGGTTGGAAACGGTTTGAATACAACACCATATTTTAATAAGTTGTGCAATGAAGGCGTTTATTTCGAAAGGTGCTTCACGCCCTCTTATGGTACAGCACGGGGCGTTTGGGCAACCATCACCGGTATTCCTGATGTGGAGGAAACCCGTACGGCCAGCAGGAACCCGAACATCGTTGATCAGCATACCATCATCAATAATTTTAAAGGATACGACAAGTTTTATTTCCTGGGCGGGGATCCTACCTGGGCAAATATCCGCGGATTGCTTGCCAATAATATTGAGGGATTGCGTATCTATTCACAGGATGATTTCAAAGCAAAGAAAATTGATGTGTGGGGCATCAGCGATAAAAACCTTTTCCTGGAAGCGAACGGGGTATTGAAACAACAATCGAAGCCTTTTTTTGCGATCATTCAAACGGCAGATAATCATCGTCCATACACCATACCTGAACAGGATAAAGATTCATTCCAGCTTCAGCGCTATTCTGAAGCCGAATTAAAAAAGAATGGATTTGAGAACAATGATGAACTGAATGCTTTTCGTTTTACAGACTACTGCTATGCTAAATTCATGGAAGCTGCCAGGAGGGAAGCTTATTTTAACAATACGATTTTTATTTTTATAGGCGATCATGGTATTAAAGGAAATGCAGGCGACCTGCTCCCCAAAGCATGGACCAACGAAGGGCTTACTTCCGAACATGTGCCGCTGCTTTTTTACGGCCCGGCTTATTTAAAACCTGCACGCATACGTTCGGTGAGTTCGCAACTGGATGTGCTGCCCTCAGCAGCCGGGCTGGCAAAAATCCCTTACCGCAATAGTACATTCGGCAGGAATCTTTTTGATACAACAAAACGACAGAACTATTACGCATTCATTGTAGATAACGATGCAAAAAATATCGGGCTTGTTTCAGATGAATACTATTTTCAGAAGAACACCAGGTCAGGAAAAGAAGAACTTGTTTCCGTAACAGGAAATGAGCAGGTAGTTTCTTCCCCGGCAGTTGACAGCATGAAAAACAAGCTTTCCGATCTTTGTGAAGCATGGTATCAATCTGCCAAATATTTGCTGTTCAACAACAAAAAGAAAAATTAACTTTACCACCACACATTTGCTAAAGGAAGAAATCAATTATGCTTATTAAGTGGCGGGCATCCAAAACTATACAGTGGATCGTAAAGTTGTTCTTTATTTACCTGCTCATCTTTACGGCATTCAGGATCGCTACGGTATTTTTTTTCAAACCGCATAACATTTCTGTGGCAGAATTGCTGCCTTCTTTCTGGCTCGGGTTAAAATACGATCTGCGTTGGATCGCTTTCATACTTTTCCCGATCGCCTTGTTTTCCATTTATCCCAAGTTCTCACCCTTCTACAGTGAGAAACTGAAAAAATTCTGGACGGCCTATCTCGGCATACTCACTTTGCTGGTTTTGTTTTTTTTCGGGGCTGATTTCGGACAGTTCGCTTATGTGAATGCCAGGCTGAATGCGGATGCCCTGATATTTGCCGAAGATCCAAGAGAAAGCCTGCAGATGGTTTGGCAAAGCTACCCGATCATCTGGATATTGCTGGGGCTTGTTGGCGCTGTATTGATGATGACCTGGATGTTCAGGCGAACGCATGTGGTAGTGGAAGATAAGAATGCAAACATTCACAAATTTTCTTACCGCAGGCGTTGGCATGTTACCGCACTGCTGATATTGGGATGGTTCATGTATGGTTTCCTTACTTTGAAGCCATTGAATTTTTTCAGGGCTTTCAGTCTGAACGATGAATTTAAAAGCAACCTTGCACTCAATCCATTCCAGAATTTTTTTACAACGCTTCGCTTCAGGGATCCCGATCACAACAGCAAAGCAAAGGAGTATTATCCAAGAATGGTTAATTTCCTCAATCTTCAGCCAGCAGTTACCAAACCTTACAGTTATACCCGACTGCAATACCCGGGCAGCAAAGCGCTGGAGAGTGAACCCAATATTGTGCTTGTGATCTGCGAAAGTTTCAGCATGTATAAAAGCAGCATGAGTGGAAACCCGCTGGATGCAACACCTTATTTCAACAAACTGTCGAAACAGGGCGTTTTTTTTGAGAGATGTTTTTCACCCAGCTTCGGAACGGCCAGGGGCGTGTTTGGAATACTCACGGGTATACCGGATGTACAACTCGGGAAGTTTTCTACAAGGAATGAGGAAAGTGTAGATCAACGCTGCATCATCAATGATTTTGATGGGTATGAAAAATTTTATTTTATCGGGGGAAGAAGCCAGTTCAATAATTTTGGCGGACTGGTAAATAACATCAAAGGAGTTCATATTTACGAAGAAGGAAGTTATGATGCACAGAAACTGAATGTGTGGGGTATCAGCGATAAAGATCTTTTTCTGCAGGCAAACAGAGTATTGGCTTCACAAACAAAACCTTTTTTCAGTATAATACAAACTGCCGATAACCACAGGCCGTACAATATTCCGGAGAGCGACAGTGATTTTGTAAGAAAACAGATCTCTGATGACAGCCTGAAACTTTTTGGCTTTGAATCACTCAAAGAATACCATGCGTTTGCATACACCGATTATTGTTTCAGGAAATTTATGGAGGCGGCGCAGAAGGAAAATTATTTTCACAATACCATTTTTGTTTTCGTTGGAGATCACGGGCTGGAAGGAAATGCAACAGCGATTTACCCCAATGCATGGACCGAACACAGGCTTGCTGATGAACATATACCGCTGCTGTTTTACGCTCCTTCACTATTAACGCCTAAACTTCACAGTGAACCTGTATCGCAGATCGATGTGTTGCCTACCATTGCCGGGATGCTGCAACAGCCTTATACCAATACAACCCTGGGCCGCGATCTGCTTGATACAGTAAGAAAAGAGAACGCAGCTTTTATTATCTACCATGCCCCGGGATGGATAGGAGTAGTGAGCGATAATTATTATTACAGGAAGAATATCAGGTTCAGTAAAGAAGAGCTGGTTCCGGTAAAGAATGGTTTACCACCTTTAAATCAGCAACAGCAGGATTCAGCCAGGAAACATTTATCCGAACTTACATCAGCCATCTATGAAACTGCCCGTTGGATGCTTGTAAATAATAAGAATAAAAAATAGCAACTGTACGGGCTAGTGTTTAACATTCTTTTCCGCGATCATGATGAGCCGCGGAGAATCTTTCAGAGAATAGCCCGAGAAATTGTAATCCCCGAAAACTTCCCTGATCTGCATTCCCTGGTAAGCAAACATCTCGGTAAAATCACCGATGCTGAATTTGGCAACTTTTTCTGTGTGCGTAACAGGCTCCTGCATGGAGTCATCTTCGATCATGATCTTCTTGTAAAAATGGGTTTCATCATGCCATTTGGTGATGATGAAATTAATGCCGTCGATTTCTTTTTCAGATTTATGCACCAGGTGGTCTTCTGCATAGTGAACATTCAGGTAGTCCATCACAAAAAAGCCCTGTTGTTTCAACGATTGTGCAATGGTTCGGATGGCATTGTCGTTTTCCCGCTGGGTTTGAAAATACCCGAAACTTGTAAAGAAGTTGAAAGCATAATCAAAATAATTGATCCAGAAAGGAAGCCGCATGTCGTGCTGGTAAAAATGCAGGTTTTCACATTCGTGTTTCAGCGCTTCCTGTATGCTGTATGCGCTGAGGTCGATGCCGGTTACATCGAACCCTTTGTTGGCGAGCTGCAGCGAATGGCGCCCTTTGCCACAGGCCACATCCAGCATGCGTGAACGAGGTGCCGGCTTCAGGTACTCAATAAGTTTATTGATAAAGGCAGCAGCTTCAGATTCATCCCGGTTGAAATAAAGTTGGTGGTAATAAGGCGAATCGAACCAGTTTTTAAACCATGCTTGCATGCAACAAAGTTAATAGTTATTCATTTTCAATACTGCCCCTGTGAAACTGGCCTCTGAAGCCCGTGCATAGTCAAACTCTTCCTATATTTGCATCCCAAAATTGGTTTACATGTCATTGATCAAAAGTATATCAGGAATCCGAGGAACGATCGGCGGGAAAACAAATGATAATCTTACAGCGCTGGATGTGGTGAAATTTACGGCAGCGTATGGTTCCTGGTTGGCAGGGGCAACAAAAAAGAAAGGCTCATCAAAGCATAAAGTGGTGGTAGGCCGCGATGGCCGTATCAGTGGATTGATGGTGAAGAACCTTGTTACAGCAACCCTGTCTTCTCTTGGAATCGATGTGGTCGATCTCGACTACAGCACAACCCCAACCGTAGAAATGGCAGTGAAATTTCTGGAAGCCGATGGCGGTATCATACTCACAGCCAGCCATAACCCCAAAGAATGGAATGCATTAAAACTGCTTAATAACAAAGGGGAATTCATCAGCGGTGATGAAGGAAAAGCTATACTGGAAATTGCGGCGAATGAATCCTTTGAGTTTGCACCTGTTGATGAACTGGGCGCTATCAGCAATGATGAAACAATGCTCGGTAAACATATTCAGTCGATCCTTGATCACAAACTGGTTGACAGGGATGCGATCGCTTCAGCTAATTTCAGAATTGTAGTGGATGTGGTTAACAGTACCGGAGCTATCGCCATACCGGCATTGCTTGATGCTTTGGGCGTTAAGGATTACAGCCTGTTGTTTGAAGAAGTGAACGGTAAATTCGCTCACAATCCCGAGCCGCTTCCGGAAAACCTGGTGGCCTTAAGCCAGGAAGTGGTAAAGCAGAAGGCATCACTGGGCATTGCTGTTGATCCGGACGTTGACAGGCTTTGTTTTGTTTGCGAAGACGGAACCATGTTTGGTGAAGAATATACCCTGGTGGCTGTAGCAGATTATGTGCTTGGTAAACAAAAAGGTAATACCGTAAGCAATATGTCTTCAACCCGTGCATTGAAAGATGTAACGGTAAAACATGGTGGCGAATATTTTGCCAGTGCAGTGGGAGAAGTGAACGTAGTGAATAAGATGAAAGAAGTGAATGCAGTTATTGGTGGTGAAGGTAACGGTGGCATCATTGTTCCCGATCTCCACTATGGCCGCGATGCTATGATCGGGATCGCATTGTTCCTGTCGCACCTGGCTCATAGTAAAAAAAGTATCAAGCAGCTCAGGAATACTTACCCTGATTATTTCATGTGCAAGAATAAAATCTCTCTTGATAACGGAAGCAATGTGAAGGATGTTTTTGAAAAGATAAAGGATAAATACAAGAGCCATCCTGTGAATACCGAAGACGGGCTTAAGATAGAATTTGACAACGATTGGGTGCACCTGCGTACCAGCAATACCGAGCCGATCATCAGGATATATGCTGAAAGCAATTTTGAAACAACAGCTAATAATATTGCGTTGAGGATCATGAAAGATATCAAGGAAGCTATGTAAAGACTGTGAATCGGTTAGGGGATGGAGGATATATAACCTGGATCCGCAACTCAAAACAGGAATAAAAAATTTAACGATGCAAAGAATTTATTTCGACAATGCGGCTACTACAGCCCTTGATCCGCAGGTACTGGAGGCGATGATGCCTTATCTCACCGAAAAGTACGGCAACCCATCTTCCATCTATTCTTATGGCCGCGAAACGAGGCTTGCAGTTGAAACAGCCCGCAAGTCTGTTGCAAAAATTCTGAATGCACATCCTGCCGAAATATTCTTTACCAGTGGCGGAACCGAGAGCAGCAATACAGCGATACAGGCTTCTGTGCGTGACCTCGGTTGCAGGCATATCATCACTTCACCCATCGAGCACCATGCAGTTACGCATACCGTAGAACATCTTGATAATATGGATGTGGTAAAAGTGAGTTATGTGAAACTGCTTCCCAATGGCCACATCGACCTGGATAACCTGGAAGAACTACTGGCGGCTTCAGAAGAAAAAACACTTGTTTCCCTGATGCATGCCAACAACGAGATTGGTAATATGCTCGATATACATGCGGTGGGTGAACTCTGTAAACTATACAATGCAATCTTTCACAGTGATACCGTTCAAACAGTCGGCCATTTTCCTTTCGATCTTCGTAAAACCCCGGTGCATTTTATTACGGGTGCAGGGCATAAATTTCACGGGCCAAAAGGAGTTGGTATCTTATATATCAACGAGAACGTGCGCATAAAACCTTTTGTACACGGGGGAGCGCAGGAACGCAACATGCGTGCCGGTACTGAAAATGTTTATGGCATCGTTGGTTTTGCCAAAGCGCTT
>JAFDXA010000021.1 GCA_018268185.1 Bacteroidota bacterium | reverse complement strand
AGCAGAATCAGATATCAGCAATGTGCAAACAGGAGATGTTGCCAATGTGCAGGTTAAGTCTACCGGAAAAAGCTTCCAGGGAAAAATTGTACAGCTGAATCCATCATCGCAGTTTACCGGCGGACAGTATATCGTAAAGATCAGTATTCCTGAAACAGACAAAGCAGATCTGTATTCCGGCATGTATGTGAATGTAACCATTCCATTGAAAGCAGAAATCAACCCTGTTACAAACGACAATGTTCTTGTGCCCGCAACTGCAATCATCAACCGGGATGAGCTAACCGGTATCTATACAGTTGGCGCTAATAATACAGCATTGCTGAGATGGATAAGACTCGGTAAGAACTATGGCGATAAAGTAGAAGTGGTCTCTGGTATTGCAAAAGATGAAAAATTTATCCTTTCTGCAGAAAGTAAATTATACAATGGCGCTCCCGTGAGTATAAAATAATACAGCGCCTCCAACGGCATAAAAATAATCATTCAATAAAGTTTATGAAAGAAGGTTTATCAGGAAATATTGCGAAAACGTTCATCAGTTCCAAGCTAACCATATTGCTGATGATTGCTTTCCTTCTTATAGGTGGCTACAGCACCATGCTCATACCAAGAGAAGAAGAACCACAAATCGATGTACCAATTGCTGATATCTATGTAGGCTTCCCCGGCGCTGAACCAAAAGAAGTAGAAACAAAACTTACAGCTCCACTTGAAAAAATCGTATCCAACGTAAAAGGTGTTGAATATGTTTATTCTACATCCATGCAGGGCCAGGCTATGCTGATCGTACAGTTTTATGTTGGAGAAGATATAGAACGTTCTATGGTAAAACTCTACGACGAGTTGCTTAAGAATATGGACAGGATGCCGCAGGGTGTAACCATGCCACTCATTAAAACAAGAGCGATTGACGATGTTCCAGTATTCGGTTTAACCCTGTGGAGCGAAAAGCACAGTGATTATGAACTGAAGCAATTGGGAGAAGCACTTACCAACGAGATCAAGAAAATAAACGATGTAGCCGCCGTAAATATCATTGGTGGAAGAAGTCGTGAAGTAAAAGTAATCCTGGATAAAGATAAAATGGCCGGCAACCACCTTGATTTCCTTACAGTAAGCAAATACCTGCAGGGAAACAATGCACAACTTTTTTCAGGTACGCTTCTGAAGAATGATTCCGCCATTGCAGTACAAACAGGTAATTTTTTAAATACGGCTGATGATGTTTCCAACCTGGTGGTAGGTGTAAATGCAGGTCAGCCTGTTTACCTGAAACAAGTGGCGCAGGTTGCTGAAGGCCCGGAAACGCCCAGCCAGTATGTATTATTCGGCTATGGAAAAGCAGATGAAGCCAGGCAAACATTCAGATCTTCTTACCCGGCAGTTACGCTTGCCGTTGCTAAAAAGAAAGGGGCTGACGCCATGCATTTATCTGAAAAGATTCTTACAAAAGTTGAGCATCTCAAGAAAGACCTGCTCCCTTCAGATGTTAATTTAACCATAAGCCGAAACTACGGGGAAACGGCTTCAGATAAAGTATCAGAATTGCTCCTGCATTTATTTATAGCCATCGTTGCCGTTACTTTATTCGTAATGCTCGCCATGGGATGGCGAGGAGGTTTGGTAGTATTCCTGTCGGTGCCTGTTACTTTCGCACTTACATTATTCGCTTATTACTTTCTTCACTATACACTCAACCGCATTACCTTATTTGCGCTTGTGTTCATTACCGGTATTGTAGTGGATGACTCCATCATCATTGCAGAAAACATGCACCGGCATTTTAAAATGAAACGCTTGCCTTTCAGGCAGGCAGCCATCTATGCGATCAATGAAGTGGGCAACCCTACCATACTGGCAACCTTTACGGTAATTGCAGCCGTATTACCCATGGCCTTTGTATCAGGATTGATGGGGCCCTATATGAGCCCGATGCCGATCGGGGCCTCTATAGCAATGCTGCTCTCATTGGTTGTAGCACTTACCCTTACTCCCTATCTTGGTTATATCTTCTTAAGAGAAAAAGAAGGTCATGGTAAAGAAAAAGCTCCTTTACAACTGGAACAAACCAGGATATACAAAATATATTATTCATTCATTCAGCCATTACTTCAGACCAGGTGGAAACGCTGGACATTCATCCTGAGCACTGTTGTGGTGTTGATAGGCTCATTACTTCTGTTCTATACAAAATCCGTTGCAGTAAAAATGCTGCCTTTTGATAATAAGAATGAATTCCAGGTTGTGATAGACATGCCCGAAGGAACCACGCTCGAAAAAACACAGGCCGTTGCGGGAGAAATCGCCGCTTATGTTTCCATGCAGCCACTTGTTAAGAATTACCAGGTATACTCTGGTACGGCCGGCCCAATCAGCTTTAATGGACTTGTTCGACATTACGACATTCGCCGGGGAGATAATGTAGCTGATATCCAGGTTAACCTGGTTGATAAAAAAGACAGGAAAAAACAAAGCCATGAAATTGTAAAAAGCATGCGGGATGCGGTTCATGCCATCGCAAAAAAATACAATGCCAACGCCAAGCTTGTTGAAATTCCGCCAGGCCCGCCGGTACTATCAACATTGGTGGCAGAAATATATGGCCCGGATTATGAACAGCAGATGAACATCGGTAAACAGGTTGAGCATCTTTTCAAACAAACAAAAGACGTAGTTGATGTTGACTGGTATGCTGAAGATGATCAATGGCAATACCATTTTGAAGTTGATAAAGAGAAAGCCATGCGCAATGGTATTGCTCCCGCCCAGGTAGTTGCCAATGTGTATGCTGCATTATCTGGCCAGGTGGCTGGCACACTGCACAAACCAACATCGTACAGCCCGGTAAATATCAAACTACAACTGAGTGATGCTGATAAATCCGGCATTGAAGAAATAAAAAACCTCAAAGTGATCGGAGAGCAAGGCAATGCTGTTCCTGTTGGCGATCTTGTTACTGTCAGTAAAACGGTGAAAGAAAAAAGTATCTACCGCAAAAACCAGAAAAGAGTTGTTTATGTAACAGCGGATATGGCCGGGCAACTCGAAAGTCCGTTCTATGCTATTTCTTCTATTGCAGATAGCATTAAGAAAATAAAAGTTCCGGCCGGATATTCCATCAATGAAGAATATACGCATCAGCCAGATAATGAAGATAATTATACTTTGAAATGGGATGGAGAATGGCAGATCACTTATGAAGTGTTCCGTGATCTTGGTATTGCTTTCGCCGCCGTGATCGTGATCATATACATGCTCATTGTAGGATGGTTTCAGAACTTCACTACACCGCTGGTAATGCTGGCAGCCATTCCGCTTTCATTGATCGGTATTGTTGGCGGACACTGGATGCTGGGCGCTTATTTCACTGCCACTTCCATGATCGGTTTCATTGCCCTTGCCGGCGTAATGGTAAGAAACTCTGTTTTGCTGATCGACTTTATCGATATAAGATTAAAAGAAGGCATCCCGCTCAGGCAAGCGATCATAGAAGCAGGAGCCGTAAGAACAACACCTATCCTGCTAACTGCCGGTGCGGTTGTACTGGGTGCTGTTATCATTCTTTTCGATCCCATCTTCCAGGGATTGGCCATATCGTTGATGGGAGGAACCATTACCTCTACATTCTTAACACTATTGGTAGTGCCATTGATATATTACCGGTTGCTCCGGAAAAAATACGAATCAAAAAGCAAGCAAGATGAAACTACTCATAATAACGAGCATTGAAGAAGACCTTAAAGCGGTTTCTTCTATCATGGAAAAAGCAGGTATAACTGTTTTCAGTGTTAGCGAAACGATCGGCCATAAAACAGAAGAACATGGTTATCTCCCCGACAACTGGTTTGGGAAAAATGATGATGGTGTGAATGCCCTTTTCTTTTTCAGTTTTACAGAAGATGAAAAAGCTGTGCATGCCATTGAACTGGTGAAACTTTTCAACGCTGAGCAAAAAAAGAATTTCCCCATACGTGCTTTTATTTCACCTGTTGAAATGACAAGCTATTAAACTTAAATCATTCGAGATGAAAGAGAGAATCGTTAGAGCCGTTGCAGGTATATTGGTATTGATTAGTATCCTGCTGGCTCATTACATACATGAGAACTGGCTTTTTTTAGCAGGCTTTGTTGGCCTGAATCTTTTACAATCGGCATTTACCCGGTTTTGCCCGCTTGAAATTATACTTGACAAAGCGGGCATTACCAATCACAAGCATTAATTAATATCCTATCTCGAAAATTACTGCTTTCCTGTTGCCGGTAAGTATCGGTAAATTCGTTGTATGAACCGGAAGGATTTTTTACAAACGCTGGCTCCATTGGCGGCGGCTCCATTAACAGGAAAAGCTATGAAACTGAACGAGCTCGAAAAGATGATCTCTCCATTTGATAATACAGCAAAAATGCCTGTATTATTCCTGGGACATGGCAGCCCGATGAATGCCATCGAAGAAAATGAATTTGTACAGGGCTTCCGCAACATCAGCAATGAAATTCCAAAACCCAATGCCATACTCTGCATCAGCGCTCATTGGGAAACACGTGGCACCTATGTTACTGCCATGGAAAAACCTCCGACCATTCATGATTTCGGCGGATTTCCCAAAGAACTTTTCGAAGTTCAGTATCCTGCCCCTGGTTCACCTGAGCTGGCAAAACAAACCCGGTCACTGATTAAAAAAACAGAAGTCGGTCTTGATGAGAAATGGGGATTGGATCATGGAGCATGGTCTGTGATCAAGCATCTTTATCCAAAAGCTGATATACCTGTTATACAGATGAGCCTTGATCACTATCAAACACCGCAATATCATTATGAACTTGCCGGCGAGTTGAAAAGCTTACGTGATAAAGGTGTTCTGATAGTAGGTAGTGGCAATATGGTGCATAACCTGGGTATGGTTGACTGGAGAAGATTGAATGACCTGTATGGTTACGACTGGGCCATTGAAGCCAGTGAAAAGATGAAAAAATTTATTGAAGAAGGTGACCACGATTCATTGATACATTATTCAAAACAGGGAAAGCCTTTCCAGTTATCCATTCCATCACCAGAGCATTATCTTCCCTTGCTTTATATAATGGCTTTGAAAGAAAAAGACGAAGTAACTTCTTTATTCAATGACAAAGCAGTAGCAGGTTCTTTAACCATGACTTCAGTAAAGATCAGTCATTCATAAAAAGATTTTCGGAATTCAATCACCTGTACCATCTTAATACAAAACACCGCCTTACCATTTCGGCAAAGCGGTGTTAACCTAAACTATAAACATTCACCACGTCCTAGTTTTTAGGAAGCAGCACCTTGCCGATTACATGGACCACGCCATTGGTTGCCAGGATATCGCCGGGCAGTATTTGAGTGTAGCCGTTGTTATTATCTCCTTTCACCCAACCGGTATTATAACCAAGTATGGTTGTGATTTTATTACCAGGAGCATTTGCAAGTGTTGCAGTTCTTTTAAGTATGCCGAGATCCCAGGTAAAATTGCGGTTAGCAGTAACGTGATATTTAAGGATATTGGCTAAAGCGGCTACCTGTGCCGGATCTGATATGTTGTTGATATTGGCCGCATTGTTAAACGGAGCAGGTAATTGTGCAAAAGCGGCATTCGTTGGGACAAAAACAGTGAAGTCGCCGCTGCCTGTAAATACTCCTGCCAGGTTGGTTTTTACGAGCGCTGCAACAAGCGTAGAAAAATCAGGATTGCCAATGGCTATCTCAGCAATATTGTTGGTTGGGAAGATGAGCACTTTATTGATCACATGTATCACCCCGTTGCTGGCATCGAGGTTTGGCCAGATCACATCACTCTGCCCGTTTACCCTTATTAACCCGAATGTTTTTGAAAAGTAAATGGTATTGTCATTGCTGTTGCCAGCCGGCTTGAGCGTAGCAGCGCTACTGCTTCCATTACTTACCTGGAAACTGAACACTTCGGCGCCAAGTACATGATAAAGCAGAACATTTTTCAGAAAACTGATCTGCGTCTGGTCACTGATCGCATTGATATTCGCAGCATTGTTGAATGGTGCCGGTAATTTTGCAAAAGCTGCGTTGGTAGGCGCAAATACAGTAAGGTTGGCCGATGGTGATGACAAAGCTCCTGCCAGTCCGGTTTTTAAAACCGCCGCCACAAGGGTTGAAAAATTAGGATTGGATACAGCGATTTCAACAATGGTTTGCTGCGAACTTCCGCGGTTGGCATTGTTGAACCCCAGGGCCTCTGCTTCTTTTTGGGCATCGGCTGTAGCAGTGCGTTCCAGTTGTTTGGCCTGTGAAACTGCCTGTTGTTCATTTTCAACGATCAACTGGCTGTTGTCCATTACATCATTGTTCTTTTTGCAGGAAGCAAAAATTCCTGCTGCTAAAATTGCCAGTAAAAAGAGTCGGCAATATTGCAGCAACCTGGTAGAAATTGTTGTTTGCATGGTGGTAATAATTTTAGATTGATTGATTAATACCATGAAAACAACCATACACTGTTTTGTATGTTTACTGATTCCTGAACTGTAGATTCTTCTTGCTGAATTGTATTTTTTTAGTACTGACCGGCGGAAGGTTCATTGGCCTTCCGGGCAATAAAAAATTCCTGCTCTTAAACAGGAATTAATATAAGTAAGATATTGATGTGCCTGATCAGCTTACCAGTGTTCCAACCCTTTCGCCTGTTACAACACTTAACAGGTTACCTGCTTTGTTCATATCGAAAACAATGATCGGTAGGTTGTTTTCCATGCAGAGGGTAAAGGCTGTCATATCCATAACCCGAAGGTTTTTGGAAATACACTCTGCAAAAGAAATGCGTTCGTATTTGGTTGCCTTGGGATCTTTTTCCGGATCGGCAGAATAAATACCATCTACCCTGGTTCCTTTTAATATAACGTCGGCCTTGATCTCGATAGCTCTCAGGGAACCTGCTGTATCTGTTGTGAAATAAGGGTTTCCGGTTCCTGCGCCAAAGATCACAACCCTTCCCTTTTCCAGGTGACGCATGGCCCTGCGCCTGATATAAGGCTCGGCGATCTGTTCCATTTTAATGGCACTCTGAAGCCTGGTATATACACCGGCCTTTTCAAGACCGCTCTGCACAGCCATTCCATTGATAACGGTGGCAAGCATTCCCATATAATCTCCCTGGGCCCGTTCGATACCGGTTTCGGCTTCGTTCATACCGCGATAGATATTGCCCCCGCCGATTACAAGTGCCACCTGTACCCCCATGTCTGTTATCTGTTTGATATCCTGTGCATACTGGGCGATCACTGCAGGATCCAGTCCGAAATTTTTTTCACCCATTAAAGATTCGCCGGAAAGTTTGAGAAGAACACGTTTGTACTTGGGAAGCATAGAATTGTTGAAGTTTTAGATTTTATTAAAACGAAGATATATTTTTCAGGTCACCTGAACTCATTTTCAAAAAAAAAGCGAAACCAAATGTTTCGCTTTTTTAATATCTAACAGTGCTTATCCTAACGCAACCCTTTTAAATTCGGTTACTTTAAGATCAGCATCAATGCTCTTCAGGTAATCAGCTACTGATTTGTTGGCATCTTTTACAAAGGCCTGTGCCAGCAATGTATTATCCTTAAAGAATTTATTCAGTTTACCCATTGCTATTTTCTCTGCCATTTCAGCTGGTTTGCCTTCAGCCTTAACAACTTCAATAGCGATGTTCTTTTCTCTTTCGATCACATCAGCAGGGATAGAAGTTTCGTCAACTGCCAATGGGTTCATCGCTGCGATCTGCATAGCCACATCCTTACCGGCTTCAGCTGCTTCTTTTGTCATACCAACCAAAACACCCATACGGTTTGCACCGTGGATATAGCTGGCTACATAAGGAGCTTCTACTCTTTCAAATTTAGAAACCTCGATCTTTTCGCCGATAGCTGCCAGTTTATCATTAACCATATCAGCAACCGTTGCGCCGTTGATGGTAACTGCGTTCAGTTCTTCAGCTGACTTTACATTGTTGGCTACTGCAGCGTCTGCAATGGTTTGAACAAAAGCAACGAAATCTGCATTTTTGCTAACGAAGTCTGTTTCGCAACTGATACAAATGATGATGCCTGCTTTATTATCTGCAGTTGTTTTAGCGATGATAACACCTTCTTTCGCTTCACGATCGCTGCGCTTGGCGGCAACTTTCTGTCCCTGCTTACGCAACCAGTCGATCGCTGCTTCAAAATCTCCGTTACTTTCAGTCAACGCTTTGCGGCAATCGAGCATACCTGCCCCTGTTGCCTGGCGTAATTTATTTATATCTGCTGCTGTTATTGTTGCACTCATGATAATGTATAATTGATAATTAATAATGGATAATTCAGCGGTTAGCTGTGAACTATCGTATGAAATTACTTCACGCCTCCTGCAGGCCTTCTGCCACCAGAACCCGGGCCAGCGATGCGACGTTTGGGAGCAGCTCCACCTTTTGAACGGCGGTTCCTGTCATCAGCATCCATCTTCTGTTCGAAGCGTGCTGCTTTTGCTTCTGCTGTTTCGTCTGCATCTGAAGACTGATCTTCTTCTTCTTTATCAGCCTGGCGTTCCTGTAATCCTTCTGCAATAGCAGCTGTGATATAGTTAACGATGATGGCGATTGATTTTGTAGCATCATCATTGGCAGGAATTGCGAAATCAACTTTGTTAGGATCGCAATTGGTATCTACCATACCGATGGTACTGATGCCAAGGCGTTTTGCTTCAGCCAGGGCGATGTGTTCGTGACCGATATCAACCAGGAACAAAGCAGCAGGGATACGGCTGATCTGTGCGATACCACCCAGTACTTTTTCCATTTTTTCTTTTTCACGTGCAAGTGTGAGTCTTTCTTTTTTGTTCAGGTTCTCAGCACTTCCATCGCTGAGCATTTTTTCGATGCTCTGCATTTTTTTTACGCTCTTACGAACTGTGTTGAAGTTGGTAAGCATACCTCCCAACCAACGTTCAGTAACAAAAGGCATGTTTACACGCTTTGCAGATTCCTGAACGATCTCTTTCGCCTGCTTCTTGGTTGCTACGAACATGATCTTTTTACCACTACGTGCGATCGCTTTCATAGCTGCTGCAGCTTCCTGTAAACCTTCAACAGTTTTGTTGAGGTCTATGATGTGGATACCTTTCTTTTCAGCAAAGATGTAAGGAAGCATCTTAGGGTTCCATTTCTTTCTTAAGTGACCGAAATGAACGCCTGCTTCTAAAAGTTGTTGTTGTAAGGAAGTGTTATTTTCCATTGCTTGTTATTGATAAGATTTTTAAATAGTTGATGCAGGATACAAGATCCATGACGCAGAATTTCAAACACAACAATTCGGCATCCTGTATCCTGTATCGGTATATTACCTTTTCGAGAACTGGTAGCTTCTTCTTGCTTTCTTGCGACCTGGTTTTTTACGCTCAACAGAACGTGGGTCACGCTTCAGCAAACCGGCAGCCTTCAGGGCGGGGCGGTAATCAGCGCTCATTTCGATCAGTGCACGTGAGATACCGAGTTTGGCAGCTTCAGCCTGGCCTTTTACGCCACCACCTGTTGCATTAACAACGATATCAAACTTGTCTGCAAGATCAAGTTTCTTTAAAGGAGCTTCCAACTGGTTTTGTAAATACACCAATGGGAAATAAACTTTATAGTCTTTGCCGTTCACAGTGATCTTACCGCTTCCTTTGCTCAGGAAAACACGGGTAACTGCTTCCTTCCTACGGCCGATTGCATTTTTTTGCTTTTCCATTTATTTTGGTTTTGGCTGTTGCTATCAACTTTCGTGTTAGCGATCAGCATTGACTTATTTTATTTTTGATCGAGTGTTAATTCTTTTGGTTGTTGTGCACTGTGTGGATGTTCAGCTCCGGCATATACAAAAAGTTTTTTGTACATCTGGCGGCCAAGGCGGTTCTTAGGCAACATTCCTTTTACAGCCCTTTCGATAACTGCTTCCGGGCGGCGTTTCAACAGGTTGGCAGCTGATTCAGCTTTCTGTCCACCGGGATAGCCACTGAAAGTGAGGTAATCTTTGTCTTCGAGTTTATTTCCGGAGAAAACAACCTTAGAAGCATTGGTTACAATAATAAAATCACCGCAATCAACATGGGGTGTGTAATAGGCCTTGTTCTTACCACGAAGAATGGCTGCGATCTTTGAACACATCCTTCCTACGGTTTGATTAGTACCGTCAACAACATACCAGTTGTGTTTCACGGTAGCCGCATTGGCGTGTTTTGTTGTGAAATGTAGTTTACTCATTGTTCTTTCTTTTTAGATGATGCTCCGGCTATCCCCGGGGCTTTAAATTTTGGAGTGCAAAGGTAGGGGAGATCATCTCTTCGAGCCAAGGAATGAGGAAACTATTTTACAAGGCAGGTTTTTAAGTAATTGAAAATCAATAAAAAAATAATACAGTTAAAATTATGACGACTGCTCAGGCAGGTAGAATCTGCAGTTTTACCCCTTTCAATTCGGCTGTTTCGAGCCTTACCTGGTATTTGACCTGACTGGCCCGGTATTGCATGTTTTTCAAACCGTAACCCCTTTTCACGGTTTCGGTGTTGAAGCCTTTTCCATTGTCGGCAACCAATATCTTTACCTTTTTCCCGGCAGGTTCTATGCGGATATCGATCTTTGTGGCTTCCGAATACTTAACACTGTTATTGATCGCTTCCTTGCATATCAGGAACAGGTTTCTTTTTTCTTCTTTTGTCAGGTGAATGGCATTAACCTCGCTGTCGGCCTTTATTTCAAAATCGATCCTGCTGGCAGCGGTAAGGGGTAAAGCGAATTGTTTAAGCCGGGTTACCAGTTCGTCAACAGTATCCATAGAATCATCCAGCACCCATATCATGTCTCTTAATCCCATGGTGGCTTCATTGAGGTTGTTCTTCACCTGTTGCAGGCTTTCATCCTGGTTTACGCCGCTGATGGCGAGGTTGGTAAACACTTTAACACTGTTGAGCGTACTGCCAAGATCATCATGAAGATCCGTTGCTATATTTTTCCTGATCTCATGCTGCTTTTTTATCTGGCTTATCCGGTAGCGGTAGAGTGCATAAAAGATCAGGGCAATGAGGAGCAATATCACTCCTCTGAACCACCATGTCTGGTACCATTTTGGCAGAAACCGTAGGACCAGCTCTTTGGGCTCACTCCAAACACCATCTTCATTGGCTGCCTTTACTTCAATGTGGTAAGTTCCCGGAGCAAAACCGATCGGGTTAATGAAATTGCGGGAACCAAGGGAACTCCATTCCGGGCTGTTTTCTTTTATCCGCCATGCGAAATTTACCCGTGAAGGATTTTTCCAATTGATGGCCGTAAAATAAATGATGGTCTGCAGCACATTACTGGGAATCCTGGCAAGACCCGGGTTAAGTTGTGAGTAATATTCTACCTGGCCGTCGTCTGTTTCAACCTGCAGGTTCCTTATATACACCTGTGGAGCTTTATCGTTAAGCCTTAGTTTGGATGGATCAATAATGGTAAAACCATTTACCCCACCTGCATAAAACTTACCTTCGAAGCTGTCGCCGCAGGCTTCCTCGAATACATTGTTATGCAAACCATCGTTCTCGAAAAAATTGAGAAACTTTTCAGTGGCCGGGTTAAACACAGAAAGGCCGTTGTTACTTGTGATGAGGAGCAGGCTGTCGCGATAGTTGAATAATTTATAAACGCCGCTGTTACTGAGTCCGTCAGACACTTTAAACACTTTTACCGGTTTGTAGTTTTTATCAAGCTTAAGCAATCCCTTTCCATAAGCCGCTACCCAGTAATTCGTTTTTGTTTCGGTAATATCCATGAATATACCAGCCTCATCTCCTTTACTGTTACCCTGCTCCAGTACAAAAACGGGTGTTGCATTTTCGGCAAGTTTCGTAATGCCGTAATCTGATAAAACAGAGAGTTCGTTATTACGATGCCTGTAAACTGTATTGATGGTATTGGAAAGAAGCCTGCGCTCCGGGTTAGCACTGTGTTGATCATATTCCAGAATGGTATGCCGGAACCTGTTCCACAGCAGTACGCCCTGGTTTGATTCAACACCGATGATCACAGCACTGTCGCCAAAGGGAACCGCACTGTTAAACTGCCATTTCACATATTTCCTGAACTCCGGGTATTTGCTGCTCACATCAATAATCTTATTACCCGAATAAAGCTTTACTCCTTTGTTACCTGATATAAGAATATCATCATTGGTGAGTCTGAAAATATTCTGCACCAATTCGTTTTGGGTAAGCTGCCGGAGGCCAACCCTGGGATCTACTTCAACCAGGCCCTGCTGGGT
Organism: Bacteroidota bacterium; assembly: GCA_018268185.1. Lineage (GTDB taxonomy): Bacteria > Bacteroidota > Bacteroidia > Chitinophagales > Chitinophagaceae > Ferruginibacter. Next base: position 2,510 of record JAFDXA010000021.1, on the reverse strand, counting down.
TCCTGCCAGTATTTTGTTTTCATTGATAACACAAAGAGAATAGATATGCCCGGCAATATCTCCTTCGGTTTTATCTGTTGCCCGCCCGAAAAGAAAAGGTGGCGTATTTTTTACCATCATCAATCCCTGCCTGCAACCGATCCACAGGTCGTTATCTTCACCTGCATAAATATGAGTTATGCTGCGTAGCCACAATGCTGCGTCTTTTTTATCGGGAAAGATCCTTGCTATATGCATAGAAGGAATTGAAACCTCGTACAGGTTTTCTGCAGCAAGAAACAAGCTGTTTCCCTTAACAGTAAGATCGCTTATTTCCTGGCCGGGAAAAAGATCATGTTCTTTTTGTATATCCAGTGACAATTTTCCGTAGTCAGTAGTAAAATGAACAGCATGCAGACCGTTCTTTGTTCCAAGCCAATAAACATTTCCTGAACAGAAAGCTCCGCCGAGCGGCCAGAAATTATTCTGTGAGTCTTTATCAAAAAAAAGCGAAGCCGCAATTCCATTGAGGATAACATGGCGATCAGGATCAAGAATAAAGATTCCTTTGTTTAATATTCCCAGCCACAGGTTACCTGATTGATCAATATCTATAGAGCGGATATCATCCACTGTTTTATCACCGGACACCAGGTTGTATTTTTTCTCAAACAGCCTGTTCTGCATATTGAATACTTCCAGGCCGGCAGATGTGCCAATGAAAATCTTATTCAATCTTTGCACCGCACATATTCTCCAGGCTTCAGAATGTTCACCGTCCGGGTACTTAACTGAATACTGCACGGTTCCATCAACGATATTTATTCCATTTATTCCGCCCTGGTTGCAGATAACCCATAGCATGTGATGTGCAGAATCATAAATAAGATCCCTGATATCTGATGAGAATAATGTTTTATCCTTTATATCCTTATTATAAATCGAAAAATCTTTACCTTCAAAACGATTTAATCCATCCTGGGTGGCCACCCACAAGAATCCATAGCCATCCTTTATCACCTTATGGATATTATAACTGCTTAAACCTTGCGCCTGCGTATACCCGATTACATTTCTAGCCTGTAATTCCTCCTTTTGCCCAAAGCAAACGAATGGAATCACACAGCTTACTAAAACCCAGCAGATATGTCGGATCCCGGTCCTCAAAATGATTTAGAATGGTTGGTTATTTTCCTTGTTTATAACAATTCAACTTATGACATTGAAAAGGGGGCAAACAATCATTATATAAAAATGGAAATTCAGAAAAACAGTCTTTTCCATGCCATTCAAGATAGCCCATTTGCTGATAAAATAAAAATAGTGATCGTTGAAGCAAGGGTCGCTTTTAAAAATAACCATATCACCCAGGTTATCCATATTCTTGAAAAAAAAGCCACCCATTTTCAGGGTATTCAAACGCCAGGTAGTTTACCGGTTTCTGCCATGAGTGAAGCAGAAGGCATGTCGGCTATCCTGGCTCATCTTACAACCATGTTCCCGGCAAAAAGAAACATGTGGATCACGTTTGGGCATGGCGCTGTTTTCGGTATCAACTATTTAACTGCTCTACAGGAAACGATCAATGCAGATAAAGATGATAAAAAAAGCGGTGGTAATTCGAACCATAAAAATGATGCTTCCAACCTGCTCACCAACAAAGAACTTTCCTCGGTTATCAGTTCGGTATTAGGCGCCGGAAAAAAACTGGACCTGCTGGTAATGTACAACTGCCTTATGCAAAATGTATTTACACAATATGAATTAAGTGGAACGGTAGACTACCTGGTAGCGCCTGTCTCGGGTATTGGCCACCCGGGGTATAACTATCGTGAAGTGTTTAAATATTTGTCTGCACAACCTCTGGCACACAATGCCGAGGTAGCTAAGTTGTTCCTGGATTCCTGTGCCAGCAACCGTATCCCTGATCATCAATCATTCTTGCCGGAGATATTAAGAACCTGGAAAATCCATGCAATAAAACTGGACGAAGAGCTATACGCAGTATTCCGTGAAAAATTCTGCACTCTTTTTAATGCAGCTTTCTGCCTGTTGAATAACAATCATAAAATTCTTTATACGGTAAAGCTGGCAGACAGGCAACTTTTTAACAATGCAACATACACGCTGGATAAAATAAAAATTACAGAGCTGAATTTCTTTCTTACCTATTGGCTGGAAGTGCTGGAGAGGTTCCCTTCACTTTCTGAAATCATTCCTTACATATCCAACGTGGTGGATATTTTAAATCGTATCAGCTCTTACTCATTTGTAGGCAAAAATTATTTCGAATGTGGCTTTTTGTTTAAAGATACAGTTTACCGAAACCGTTGTTTAAATGATGGTTTTGGAATATGGATGCCTAACAAAAGTGCTTTGACAAATAACGATCTTTTCGAGAAAATAATTTTCCCCAAGCACAGCGATGAGAACACACCAACTTTGCTCAGGGAAAGTAAATACCAGGAGTTCTTTGCCAAATACCTTGAGCTTTATAGCTGACAGCAGAGGAAGATGATTAACCCACTTCT
>JAFDXA010000219.1 GCA_018268185.1 Bacteroidota bacterium | reverse complement strand
TCCATTTTCTTTTTTTGTTCTTCCATCCGATTAGACCAGATATAGCCACCCACTGCGCCGACACCCGCACCAATTCCTGCACCAAGAGCCGGGTCTCCGGCTATGGCACCGATAATGGCACCAACCGCAGCACCCGCGCCAGTACCCATTGCCGTGCCTTTTGCTGTGCTTTGCTGTGATTCGCTCATACTGGCACAGCCACAAAGTATAAGTACAAGCACGATGGCAGAAAGAATTGATTTGTTAACCATAACAGCCTCCTCATTAAATTTATTCATCACTTTGGTTTCCTTGTAAGATGATCATCAGGCACCTCCCACGGATCATGGGATACAGTTTGGGCGCTTCCATCCGGATTCGGTGTTGCAAATGGTGTTCCTCCGGATGTATTGATAGACTTTGCCGCATCGGCAGCAGTTGATGAAGCAGCAGCCATTTGACGCGCGCCTTCCGCTAAATAAGTCGCGCCCATACTGGCAACAGCCATCGTGGCTGCTGCAGCACCCACTATCTGACCACCGCTATAGTTTCCGACCCCTCCTGCATTAATACTGCTACCCGTAATAATTCCGGCCAGCATGGGCGGTAGCTTTGAAACCAGGAAATAAAAGGCAACAGCAAAAATTAACATGACTCCCAATTCTTCAAAGTTCATGATGGTTTTACTCATTTTTCCATAATAATTGGTCAGAAAATCGCCACCAATCCCAACAATCAACGTCATGGCCAGCAGCTGGATACCAATGCCTAATACTGTCTTGTAATAGTTGATCGCGAAATCAGTTGTCCAACGCGCCCCGCCGAAACCCAAAAAGAAAATACCCGCATATAGAAGCACCCATGACGAAATCAGCAGCAATAACATGTTGACTGCGACGACCGTCAGAATGATTACAATAATGAGTGAAAGGACGAAGGCAATAAGGCTGTCAATGGGGTTCCAGACAGATGCATTCTGGAGGAATTGTTCCCAAATTCTGAAAGCTACATGCATAATATTACTGTGACCTGATCCGGTTAGCCCGGATGCCTTATTACCCAACATCTGCATGGATTCGATAATTGATCCGGCAATGTTCTGTCCTGATATAGCGTTGGTTAATAACCAGAAGAAAAAACCTGTGAATATGATGAAACGGGTGAATTCAGCAAAAAAATCACCAATGTCCGCTTTGCGTAATACCATCATGCCAAACGTCCACACCATGGAAATTAACACCAGCGTCCAAAACAAACGTATCGCTGCGTCCTCTAAAATGTTGTGCCAGCCTTTGGCTTTAATTAAAAACTTTTGCGCAACCTGATCAAGTACACTTTGATTGGTTACTGGATCAATATAGGCCAACTCAGCAAATGCACTTGTAGAAAAGAACATTAGTGATAGAACCACAATAGAAATGCCAAGAATCATTTTATACATCAGTATGGTCACCTTGTTATTTTGAATGATGTACTATTTCTTGTTTAATTCTTCAGAGTTATCTTCTTTCCAAGCGTCACTTACATTCCAAGATTTTCCAGGTGGAAGTTCACTTAATTCTTTTTTAGGTTCCTTAAGCTCCAAATACCCCTTGGGTTCCTGACATCCAGCCAAAGTTAGAAGTAATACCGCAGTCATCGCAATAATGATTGTTTGATTGGTTTTCATGATCGCGTCCTTTGATTTAAGTTAAAATGCGTCTCTGACATTCCAGATCTTTGCCGCTGGAAAGTTAATGGGACTTAACCGTTTGGTTGCGGCCTGATGTGCAGCTTGATTTATCGCTTCTCTGTCTACAAGCGCCTGATTTCTGGCATTCTCTGCGTTAAATTGTGCAATCATCATGGTTCGCAATTGTAAAAGTTGGTTTGACTGGTAAGCAGCCAGTTGATTGGCGTACTGAATCGCTTCCAGCTGCCCTCCTGCTGTTTCTGCCCGTGATTGCAGCAATTGCAAATGCGCGGCATCGAGGGGCGCCCCATCTTGATGTATTTCCAAGCCCCGTAATGACGCATCATTGGCGCTTTTTTGCGCGTTTGTGCTGGTGTTCTGCCCTTGTTTTATCAAATCCCAGGCTGTATCTGTGCAGTTACCGCCCAAATTAAAACAGGGAGAACCACTGTAATAACTGGCGTTCCTGTACCTGTTTAAATAGTTCTCTACGCCGCCCTGGTCTTGATAATATTTAAGTGTATTGGACGCTTGAACTAATCGATTCATCGTATATTCCGCTTTTGCCCAGACATAAGCTGCTGGCGCTACCGTGTTGCGGAGCATGTTTTCATATTGCTGCAATTGCGTCCGATACTGATCGATCTGTTTGAGTCGCATCTCTACATTCTCATAAGCGGTAATCGTCGTCTGTTTTATGTTGGATATATCAATCACAGCCATCCCCCCTGCCCTGCTAACTGACGAATACCCAGCGCTACCCATTACAAGCAGGATTGCTACCCACAGGGCGGTTAGATTTTTACTGTTTATCATGTTAGATCACTCCTTTCGTTAATAATCAAATGATTGATACGGTTTAGAAAATACCATGTCCTTGGTGACAATAACGTTGAATCTAAAACCTGGGCGTATTTCCAGTGTTGGCGCAATATTCAGGTTTTTCATCATTAATCGCGTGGTGGCTTGACCCAATTGCTGGCCTAGCGACTGACTCAATATGCTACCGGCGTTCTGCCGCCCGAATACGCCCCCTCCCCCCGCATCGCGCTGACTGTAGGTTGCGCCAGCTATCACAGCTGACATCAATAATGCCGATCCGAATATTCGTAAATAATGATTATTCACTTGATCCTTGAATCCCGCTTGACCGATACCATCAGCTCCCGGCATCGCACCAATATCCATTGTCTTACCGTCAGGAAAAATAATCCGTTGCCATGCAACCAATACACGCGATTGACCATAGGCAACATCACTGGAATAACTCCCGACCAGACGAGCGCCTTGAGGTATCAAGCGCCAACGGCCTACGGGTGTGTCATAAATGTCCTGACTGACTTGCGCCATGATTTGGCCGGGCAGTTCTGAATTAATACCGGAGATAAGCACAGCCGGTATTACAAATCCAGTAAGTAAGCTATACGGTGTTTCGGGTGCTGCTGGCTTGCTGTCCAGTTTCCAATGACTCCCCTGCCCTGTTGAATCAAAGTTTGCATAATTGTTATCAGGTCTTTTTGAATCTGCATCAATTAATTCTGGTGCTGAATCATCCAAACCATCGCGACTACCGATAAGCCCACTGTCCTTGATTTGTTGTAATCGCGCAAGATAGGCAGCAGCAGGATCATCTTTTGCTTGTGCATCGACTTGTTGTCTGACTGCTGCTATTCGTGCCAATGCTTCTTTCCTGCTGGGTGTTACGCCAGAAGGAGCATAGTTGGCGGATGGAGGTGAAGATGAACCAGCACCAGCACTTCTCGGTGCTTCCATAGCCACATTGGTTTTTGCTTTTACCGCTTGCTCAAATAGTTGCAACTTCATCATACGAATATGCTCTGAAGCGGGATCTCTTTCGAGACTGTTAACTGGTGGTAATGGGGGTAAATCAAGATTACTGGGGCGTGCAATCATGATTTCTGGCGGCAAGTCCAGCGCAGGTTCTGTGGGTGCCGGTCTTTCAGGTTCAATGAAGCCATCCTTGTATTCGCCGGTGATAAACGCGGCCAGCATATTGCTTGATCCAGCTTTTTTGCTTTCTTCGGCATTGTTTGAGTCTTGTGGTTCTGAGCGATTTATTGCCACAACCATCATGATTAATAAAAAAGCCAGCATAATACCGACAACAATATAAATCGGAAGGTTGTTGACCCGGCGCACGCCAGATGACGATATGGTTTCAGGAGATGCGTCAGCAGACATACTCATAACTTACTCCTTACGAACCCAGTAACCTGCCGGGTTTATTGTGCTCTCATTGAAAAAATAGGCGCGAGTTAGAACATGCTGATCAACAAAGACTGTGAGACGGTATAAGCCGTCCATTTGGTCAAAAACATATCCCAGCGTCATACCATCCAATGTAGGTGTATCCGTTGACTTGTTAAGGTTTGATTTTTTATGTTCATGGATGGCATAGCCGCCAGCTCGCAAATTATCTACTAAAGCATCACCCAATGAATCTACCGTTGCATGTTGCATATTAAATTGAGTGCTGGCCGGTGGATAAAGCTCTATCAGTTGCTGTGTCACATCATGAGCTATACTTTTGTTGTGAGCCTCATCGTTATGCGCCACAAAATTGCCAAATTGTGTTGTTGCACAACCAGTCAGAATGAATATCAAAACAAGCATTGATAACCGGAACATATTAATTTCCTTGTGTTTTGGTGATCGTCACCCGGCTTTGATCGCTGCCTACACCCGCAATCAGATACGCTTTATCAAAAACCGCATCCACAATGTACCGGTCATGCTGCAAGCGGTAATTAACCATTACCTCTGTGTCTTGTGAGAACAAGCCACCTTCTTTACGCACCACCATCAAAACCGGCGCCTCTTTTTGTGAAAAGGTTGTCGGCATCTGAATAATTGTTTTCTTGCCATCGTTATAGACGCGCAGTGGCTTCCAGGCTGCGGATCCAGACACGCTATACAAAAAATCCAGATCGCCTAAATACTCTCCCGTCGAGGGTATTGTTCGAGATGATTTAATCTCCATTGCGTGGTTCTCTCTCATTTTGACGGCATCCCATTTTGCCTGTGCATCTTCGGGATAAATAAAGGCAACGCGCGGCATAAATTCCTGCCGGTGGGATCTGAGCCGCATGTGATAAGTGCGCCGGTCGGTAGTCACAACCAGTGAGGTTTCCAGCCCGACATCAAGGGGTTTCACAATCAAATGTTGTACTTCGAGAGCGGCACGGCCTGTTATTGCCGGTTCGACCTGCCAACGCACTTGATCACCCAAGTGAATAGAATTCACTTGTTCGCCGGGTTGTAATTGAATATCGCAAACCTGCAACACCGCGCAGACAATGCTGGGTTGTTGCGCACCAAACAGAAACCGGATGGTGCCATCGGGTCCAGCGACCGGCTTGATTCCAGTGGCGCTGGATTGTTGCCATTTCTTAGCTATTTCAATTGAAGCTCTTTCCTGTGGCGTGAGTGTTGGATTGTCTTTTGCAAAATAGGAATCAGGAAAATTACTGCCTACTGCCAAAACAACAGAAGGAAGCAAACTAATATAGAGAGTAATAAGTGCATATCGAGCGTATTTCATTATCATTCCTTTTTATATTTGCTTTGCCCAAGAATAATCCCGAACATAGATGCCGAGCGGGTTATTGCGAATTTGTTCCTCAGTTGTATTTGCAGTTGAATCAATGGTATAGATAGTCAAAAGCGCGCGCATTATAAAGGGGGGTTCTTTGGGATGCCCTTGACGGTCATAAACTAATTCTCGCCAGATCACCTGCCAGGTTTCAGGGCTTTGCGGAATGACCGAGACAATCTCAATATTCACTGTCTCATTCGCGGCGCGTTTGAATGGGCTGCTCGTATCGGTACCGTTTAGCCAAACGTTGGTTTTGGCGGTTGCCGGATCATCCGATGAGAGCATGGCGTATGCCCGAAAAATTGCGCGGCGCTGTAGGGCAATGTCAGGTGTTACCATCCGCAAATCATTAATAAACGAAGCGACCGATGCGTGAATAACCCGAGGATCAGCCGGTGCCGCCATGTCTGCCCGTGACACGGCTATTGCTTCGCCAAGGTTATCAATTCGTACCACGTAGGGAATGAACTTCGACTGGCTGCCGATATGGATAATCCCCCCAACGGCTGCCAGTGTGATCATTAAGGAAAGTATTGCCAGTATCTGCCACATATTGCGCGATGCAGCCACAGATTCCATGTGATCATTCCACGAGCGCCGCCCCGATAAATAAGGATTTTCATTTTCCCCTTCGCGGCGGCCACCCTCTATGAATTCATCAGCTAATCGTGCATTTTTTGGATTAAGATTGAGTAGTGCTTGTATTGACTTCATGACATGGCCTCATTATTTAATTTCAGTCCTTTAATATCCAGCCATTCCTTGACCCATTTGTCGCCATGTTTTGCGACCAACTGCTTGATTGTGGCAATTGATTCTTTATCTGATGAGCCGACAAATGCTAAAGCTAGTTTGCCTAATGCCAAGTCGTAGAGCCTTCTGCCATCTTCTGATACATAATAATATTGGCGCTTGGCAACCGCCGATGCGATAATTCCAATCTGACGGGTATTCAGTCCCATGCGTCGATATAACGCCGCAGTATCCTGATCACGTGCGTGTACGTTCGGTAGGAATATCTTCGTTGCGGTGGATTCGACAATCACATCTAGAATGCCGCTGTTGGCTGCATCGGATAAGCTTTGCGTTGCCATCAACACGAAACAATTTGCTTTACGCATGACTTTTAGCCATTCACGGATTTTTTCACGAAACGCGGCATGACCCAACATAAGCCAAGCTTCGTCCAGAATAATTGCCGCCGGTTGGCCGTGTAAGTCACGTTCAATGCGTCTAAACAGATACAAAAGGGTTGGCAATGCATATTTCTGACCCAGGTTCATTAGTTCCTCGATCTCGAACGTTGTGAATGACGACAGGATCAAACCGTCATTTTCTGCATCCAGCAAATGACCCATCATGCCGTCAATCGTGTACTGCGCCAGTACATCGCGGATGGAGTCATCCTGTATCGTTACCACAAACTCAGATAAGGTTTTTGCACCACTTCTGTGCATGCTGGTGATGGCGTTACTGATTTCATTACGTTGCGCTGGTGTAATCGTACTGTTGTTCAGTTCGATGATGGTGCTAATCCATTCCAGCGCCCATGCACGATCACCTTTTGTTTCCAGAAATTGAAGGGGGCAAAACGCCAGAGAGTCATCATCTGCGGCAACGGAAAAATGCGTCCCGCCAACTGCTTTGGTCAGCGGATACATTGACATGCCCTTATCAAAACAATAGATGGACATGCCCTCGTAGCGCCGCAGTTGCGCAGCTATGAGGGCCAGATGCGTTGATTTGCCCGCACCGGTTGGGCCAAACATGAAGGTATGACCCAAATCCCGTACATGCAGGTTTAGCCGAAACGGCGTAGCCCCTTGGGTAGTACAGTGCATGAGTGGCGGAGCCATGGGCGGATACATCGGACAAGGCGCTTCATTCTTTCCCGGCCATACTGTATTGCTCGGCATCAAATCAGCCAGATTCATTGTGTTTAATAGCGGGCGGCGTACATTCTCAACACCATGTCCAGGCAAACTGCCCAAGTACGCATCTATCGTGTTG
>JAFDXA010000218.1 GCA_018268185.1 Bacteroidota bacterium | reverse complement strand
TGGCAACTACTTCTTAACGATATATAACGGTATAACTAATTTCTTCAACGGCACAATTCTTAACTTTGTGCCGTTATTTTTTTAACAGCATCAACAATGAAATACCAGGTAGGCGATAAAATAGTTGTGTTACATACCGATGAAGAAGGTACGGTAGTGGATATTATGAATGATAAGATGGTAATGATAGAAGTGAGGGGCGTGCGTTTCCCGGCTTATATGGACCAGATCGATTTTCCTTATTTCAAAATGTTTACACAGAAGAAACCAGTCGAAAAAAAGAAGATCTACGTTGACAATATCAGGAAAGAAAAACCTGCGCCCAAACAGAAGACCGGTAGTGGCGTCTGGATCAGTTTTATCCCTGTATTCAGCAAAGATGTGTTTGATGATGATGTGGTTGAAAAACTGAAAGTTTACCTGATTAACCATAATGATGAAGATTACCAGTTTCATTATAAACTGTTGTTCGCCGGTGATGAGCATTTCGAGCTGAAGAACCTGGCAAGGGGTAATTCCGATTTTTACCTGCATGATGTAGACTTCGATGATCTCAGTGATAATCCCAAATTCAGCGTAGAATTTTCGCTCGACAGGCCCGATAAGAAAAAAGCTCTTTATTTTGAAACTTCCCTCAAACTGAAAGGCAAACAACTTTTTAAAAAGATAGAAGAGATTCAGGTTAAGAATGAACCTTCTTTTGCCTGGGAACTGTTTTCGGTATATCCTGATAAAGTGGAGGAAGAAAAGGTTGATCTCAGTAAGTTGGGGAATGCCGGTTTCAGGGTTTATGATGCTTCCAGGGTAAGAGAACACCTGGCACCGGCGAGGTCGGTTGTTGATCTGCATATCGAAAAACTCACCGATAACTGGAAAAAGATGTCGCCTTTTGAAATGATGGAAATGCAGTTGAATGAATTTGAAAAATATTATCAGTTGGCAGTAGATCATCGGCAACCGGAACTGATCGTGATTCATGGAGTGGGGGAAGGCAGGCTTCGGGATGAGATCCATGAGATCCTCCGGCTGAAGAAAGAAGTAAAATCATTTGTGAACCAGTTTCATCCTTTGTATGGTTATGGTGCCACAGAAATATATTTCAAGTAGTATTCTTTTAAAGCAATCAATCTCTCAGTACGATCTTTAACCAGGCTAATCCCAGTATGCCTGCAGTAAGTGAAGCGAAGATGATCGATATTTTCGAAAGGTCGATCAGATGAGGGTCAGTAAACGCCAGCAGGGTAACAAAGATGCTCATGGTGAAACCAATACCTGCCAGCAATCCGGCACCTGCCATGTGCCTCCATTTCAATTCGCCCGGCAAAGCACAAATGCCTGTGGCAACAGCAACAGCGCTGAATAACAGGATACCGATTGGCTTTCCTGCGACAAGACCGGCGTAAATACCGATGCCGGAATCGGAGAACAACCCACTGGTCCAGTCGCTGCCAAATGCGATGCAGGTGTTGGCGAGAGCAAACAAGGGCAGTATTATAAATGCAACCGGTTTGTGCAACCAATGCTGAAGTATATAAGAAGTTGATTTTTTATTGCCGCTGCCGAAAGGAATGGCGAAAGCAGTGAGCACTCCTGCGATGGTAGCATGGATACCTGAATGTAACATGCAGTACCACATGGCTACACCTCCCAACAGGTAAGGAATGAGGTTCCTGATCTTAAGCCTGTTCATGATCAGCATAGCAACAAAGATCCCGATGGCAATACCCAGGTAAAAGAATGAAATTGATGTTGTGTAAAACACAGCGATCACGATGATGGCACACAGGTCATCGATAACAGCAAGGGCTGTTAGGAATATTTTAAGAGAAGCCGGCACCCGTTTGCCCAGTAGTGAAAGAATACCGATTGCAAAAGCGATATCTGTCGCCATGGGAATGCCTGCACCGCTTTGAGCCGCAGAGCCATAGTTGAACAACAGGTAAATGCCTGCAGGAACCAATACACCTCCCAGTGCAGCAATAACCGGGAGTAAAGCATTTTTTATTTCCGACAATTCACCGATATAGATCTCCCTTTCAAGTTCCAGGCCGATGAGCAGGAAAAAGATCGCCATCAGCCCGTCGTTGATCCAATGAGTAATGGAATGACTGCCTATATGTGTATTCCAGAAGGCGATATAACCATCGCCGATACTGCTGTTGGATAACCAAAGGGAGAAGACAGTACAGATAATGAGTATAACGCCTCCGGCTTTTTCGCTCTCAAAGAACTCAGTAAATAATTTGCTTAACCTCGTCATGATGGAAATTATTTCAATGGTCTTTTCTTGATCATGCCGCCTTTCATATCTTTTACGCTGCTCATTACAACAAATGCATTGGGGTCGATCTTTTCGATTTCGAGTTTTAGTTTACTTACTTCCAGGCGGGTAACGATGGTATAGATGATCTGCATATCGTATAATTTTTCCCCGCTTTTTCCAAAACCGCGTTCGCCTTTGTAAACGGTAATGCCGCGACCTAATTTATTTACGATCATTGTTCGTATTTTTTCAGCCTTTACCGAGATGATCGTAACAGCGGTGTATTCTTCGATACCTTCAATAAGAAAGTCTACTGTTTTGGATGCGGAAAGGTAGGTGAGCATGGCATAAAGTGCAGTTTCTATAGAGAGCAGCCAGGCGGCGAGGGAAAATATCACTACGTTAACGATGAGAATCACGTCTCCAATAGTTAGACCAGATTTTTTACTCACAGCAATGGCCAGCACTTCGGTTCCGTCAATAACACCGCCACCCCTTACGGCGAGCCCGATACCAGAGCCCAGGAAAAAACCACCAAAAACCGCAACAAGTAATTTGTCATGTGTGATTTCAGGATAAGGAATGAAGGCAACAGCCAGCGCCAGCAGTATGATGCCAAAAACAGTTTTCACTGCAAATTGCCTGCTGATGATGTTGTAGCCGAGAATGATGAATGGTGTATTCACTAGTACGAGCAGGATAGAAAGATTGATGCCCGACAGTTCGGAGGCCATAAGAGAAATACCGGTGGCGCCACCATCAAGAAAATCGCTGGGAAG
>JAFDXA010000217.1 GCA_018268185.1 Bacteroidota bacterium | reverse complement strand
TAAACATGCAACAGATGCCCCTGATGATCATCTTCAACTCAACACCTGCTTTCGCTGCATCATACAGTTTGGCGATCAGTTTTTCATCGCTGAGTGAATTCAGTTTGATCGTGATGGCGGCAGGCCGTTTTTGTTTAGCTGCCTTGATCTCTTTATTGATGAGCTGGTAAATAACACGGCGCATATTAACCGGGCTCACCAGTAATTTTTTGCACGACCTCAGGAAGTTGATCCTGTTGCCCGGGTTTTCGAGGTAAGTAAAGATCCTGTTCACATCAGCCATGATATGCCTGTCGGAAGTAAGCAGGCAATGGTCGCCATACAGAAGCGCTGTTTTTTCATTAAGATTGCCGGTACTTACAAAACCGTAATGCGTAGTGATGTTGTTTTGTCTTCTTTTGATGAGGCAGAGTTTGGCATGTACTTTCATATCGGGCACCCCGATCAATACTTTTACGCCGGCCTCTTCCAGTTCATTTTTCCATTCGAGGTTGGCTTCTTCATCAAACCTTGCTTTCAGTTCCAGCATCACGGTAACGTGTTTCCCGTTTCTTACGGCATTGGTTAATGCATTGATCACTTTGGATCTTTCTGCCAACCTGTAACAGGTTACTTTGATGCTGATCACATGCGGATCTATGGCGGCTTCAATCAGCAGACTGATAACACTGTCGAAGGAATGATAGGGGAAGTGCAGCATTACATCTTTCTCAAGCACTACATTGGTTACGCTGTTCGCATGTTGCAGCAGCGGATGTGTGAATGGCTTTTTCCGGCTGCTTCGCTGCTGAAAGATATGGTCGGGAAAATTCATAAAGTCTTTGAAATTATGAATACGTCCACCCGGTATGATATTGTCTTTGTGTGATAGTCCAAGTTTCTTGATCAGGTAAGCCAGCAGCACCGGGTCGATCTCTTTATCATAAACCAGTCTTACCGGTTTGCCTTTTTTCCTGTTCTTTAATCCTTTCTCTATTTTCTGGATGAGCGAGGTGGAAACATCATTATCGATATCAATTTCAGCATCCCGGGTAACTTTTATGGTATGTGCAGAGAAGCGATCATAGCCGAAGAAGGAAAAAATGGCCGGCAGGCAGAAGCGGATAATATCTTCCAGTAAAATAATATGCTGTTCACCCGGTTTCGAAGGCAGTATTACAAACCGTGGAAGCCTTCGGGCGGGTACAGATACCAACGCAAATTTCTGCGGAATACTCTTATCTTCTTTTGATAACCTGCAGGCCAGGTAAATCGATTTGTCGTTCAGCGAAGGAAAGTTCTGGATGCTTTCAATCATCAGTGGAATGATATAACTTCTTACCGCTTCATTGAAGTATTGCAGTACAAACTTCTGCTGTGTGGCATTTAGTTTTCGGTCATCTACCAGGAATATCTTCTGCTTTTTCAGTTCACGCAGTATTTCTTTCCAGGTGCGTTCAAATGAATTTTGCTGGGCCAGCACTATTTCCTGGATTTCCTCGAGTATGCTTTCAGGATTGAGTTCGAGGTGCATTTTAGCTTTGTTGCCAAGATGGATCATCCTGTTCAACGCAGCTACGCGTACCCGGAAGAATTCGTCGAGGTTATTGGAAAATATGCCCAGGAATTTTATGCGTTCTTTCAGGGGTACGGTTTCGTCTGCAGCTTCCTGCAGCACACGGCCGTTGAATGCGAGCCAGCTTATGTCACGTATGATCGTTTTTCTTTTGTGCAAGGCCCGGGTAATTGGGGTTACTGTGTATTCAAGTGCTGAACAGCGAACGTTCAACGTTTAGCGTTCAACGTAAAGGTACAGCCTTTTAGAGCTGAGGAATGGTTTCAATATTATGTGATTGTGAAATTTTACTGCGTCTTCATCTTTTCGATGATCGCCGTAGTTGAAATGCCTTCAACCATATCAGCCAGTATTACCTGCCCGCCATTTGCAATTACTTCTTTGGCGCCTGCGATCTGTTCAACTGTATAGTCCCCGCCTTTTACAAGCACTTCCGGCATGATTGCCTTGATGAGGTTGAGCGGTGTGTCTTCATCAAATATCACAACGGCATCTGTCATTACTAGGGAAGCCAATATTAAGGCTCTTGCGCCCTGGTTATTTACCGGCCTGGAATCTCCTTTGAGTCTTTTCACAGAAGCGTCGCTGTTCAGACCGATCACCAATACATCGCCATGAGTTGCGGCCTGTGAAAGGGAAGCGATATGGCCTTCATGCAGTATGTCGAATACCCCGTTTGTGAAAACAACTTTTTTGTTCTTTACTCTCCAGCGTTTTACTTCCTGCAGTAACTGTGGGAGGTCATATATTTTCGACGGGATTGACTGTACTGATTTCATCTTTTTTCTTTTTGTTTATGTATGGTAACAGAAGCAGCGCTGCAAGTCCGGATACAATAACAATGCCGGTTGAAATACCCCACATCAGCCAGCCGAAGGCGATGCCCAGTGCGGAAGATATGCCGTACATCAGCAGGGTTTCTTTGATAAATATCGGGAAAGAGCCGATACCTCCCGGTGTAGCGATCATGGCCAGTGTTGCCAGTGCCAGTACAGAAAAGCCGGCTTTTATGCTCAGGTGTGCTGTTCCTTTCATGGCAAAAAAGGCGATGTATATTTCCAGCAGGTAGAGTGTCCAGATGATAAATGTGTGCAGGATAAAAAGTTTGCGGTGTTTCAGGTTGCGTATCGACTTAAATCCTTCAAACAAACCCCTCAGGAAATTATTCACCGCCATAATCACTTTATTGCGGGGATATCTCCGCAACAGGAATTTGATGAACAGGAAGCCGGCTATCATTACAGCTACAGCGATCAGCCCTTTTGCCCAAAGCGGCATGCCTTCAGAAATAGCGATGAGCTGCAGTTTGTTTTCTACGTATCCGCCAACCACATCCATTTGTATAAGCACCGTGATGCCGATGAAAACAAGGTAGCACACAAAGTCAAAAGCCCTTTCTACGATGATCGTGCCCACGAGCTTGTCAACTTTTACATGTTCGTAACGGGCAAGGAAAGTACACTTCAGAATTTCACCAAGCCTTGGAAAGGCGGCATTGGCAAAGTAGCCCACGAGTGTAACGGAAAATAGATTTTTGAGCGAAGGTTTGTAACCCAGGGGTTCCATCAGCAGTTTCCAGCGAATGGCACGGCTGAGGTGACTGAGCAATGCCACGATGGTTACCGGGATAATGAGCCAGTAATTGGCTTCATGGAAAGCATCTAAAAATGCCTGCTTCTGTTCAGGCGTAAGCGAACGCAATTGCCACCATACAAGAAAAATACCTCCACCGAGGAAGATAAGATATTGCAGTATGGATAAAAAGCGTTTACTCATAAGAAGTTACAAGGTACAAATGGTTTTTAAATTGAGGTAGTAATTGACTTCCTTTTAATTTAAAACCATGTTATCGATCAATCGTATATCGTCCAGGAAGGCCGCCACCAGTGCAACCAACTCTTGCTGCCCGTTCCATTTATCTATCGGAGATAAAGTTTCTGCGTCTGCAATTGCAACATAATCTACCTTGAATCCACGCGCCGTTAGTTTTTGAATGGCAGTTGTTGTTAGTGTTTCAAGTTGCCCGGATCCAATATGCTGCTTGATATATAAGAGTGAATTGTAAATTTCTACGGCAATTTTGCGCTGATCTGCGTTCAGTCGGAGATTCCTGCTGCTCATCGCAAGCCCGTCGGTTTCCCGTAAAGTGGGGCAGATCACGATGGTGGTATCATCATATTTGTCTTTCACCAGTTTGGTAAGAACCATGCATTGCTGATAGTCTTTCTGGCCAAGATAAAGTTTGTCGGGCATCACGATCTCCAGGAGCCTGTCAACAACCTGGCATACTCCCTGGAAATGCCCGGGCCTGTATTTCCCTTCGAGCAGGGTTTC
>JAFDXA010000216.1 GCA_018268185.1 Bacteroidota bacterium | reverse complement strand
TGCCCAATTGGTGGTCATCATCAAGGCTATATAATCGCTCCATCCTTCGCCACCCTGTTCTGCATTCTGAAGGCAGCTTGAGTTTGCCGGTCCACCTGTGAGGCGGTTTGAAATCCCATGGCCGAATTCATGACAAACAACCCCGTTATCAATATCTCCATCCAGGTTAACAGTTCCGGCTGCAGTACCACTCATGGTAGCATTCAATCCATTTGAAAGCTGGGCAATCAAAGTAGCACCATCGGTATTAGAGATCATTACGGCAGGAATTGTGATCGTGGGATCAGGTCCGCCACCCATGATGATGGGAGCGCCTGCCACGTTGTTTATCATGATAACAGCGATAGCACCTGCTGCCTGTGCTGCTAACACTTTTACAGTGAAATTACAGTTACCCCTGTTTATCAAAGCGATCTTTCCTGTGAGCGTATTTGTTGGAGCTCCGGCACATGCTTCATGAGTTCCTGCTGCATCGTTGAAGAATACAACATCACCTGTTTTCGGGCCCACGTTTGCGAGGAGGTTGTTTGGACTGAAATTACTTTCTACAGCAACATAATCGCCGGCAATACTTCCCGGTGCATTCACATGCAGGAAAGTGTGACTTGGTGCGGGATCCCACAAAAACATCTGCATCCTTGGTCTGCCACCATCCACAGGCGTGTTGAAGTTTGCATTGTTTGTTCCCAAACCATCCTGTGCTTCTGCCTGTACATAGTCGCCACCTGTTCCACCACGTCCGAGATTGTCTGTCTGGAAATTTCCAGCAGATTCTGTAAAGCCGTACTGGTAGAATACGTCATGCATCAGGTTGTTCCAATAGAAAAGGTTTGTTACAGCTGCTTTTTTATTTACCGGAACAGATGGTTGCTGATTAGGATCAAACACATTTGTGAATGACAAAGAAGGAATGGCTGTTGAGGATGTATCGGGCCAGTTGTTCGTGGCGTTAGGTGCATTCAATGCAGATACATCAAGGTAGGCAAAAGTGTTGTTACCTCTTGTAATATTATAGTTATTGGTTCCGTCATAATGCCATCCATTGGTAGTAGCATTGTTACCGGCGCCTGATAAAAGCCAGGGATTGGTTACAGTTGCAAAGGAACCGAAATTCGGACTTTCGATAGGGAAAGGAATTACCCTGTAGTTAGCATTTGTAACGGTTGGAGGAGCGAACTGTGTTTTTTCAGTTGCAATTTTTTGTGACTTTACCGCTGTTTGCGCAGCAGAGATTTTATTTTCAATGAGTGAAAGAAAATTTTCGTGACTTGATTTCTTTGCTTCGAATACAGTAAGATCATCTTTATTGATCACAGTACCGGTAACAGCATCGATATGATAATTCCACCAGTTTGCAGACAATACGGGAACTACCTGTACTTCCCATACCAGTTTCACAGATTTCATAATACCGTTTTCAAATACCGGCATCCACATCAATTCGGTTGTAAGATTTTCTTTTACACCTGCTACTACACCAAAATCCAGTTTTCTTCCATTCTCAAGAATATTGATCACAGGAAGATTACCCGGAACCGGCAACTTACTTTCTGAAAATGCCCTGCTGATTGCCTGCACTGCGTTAACAGAAGCTGTTGACTGCTGGAAGCCTGTTTTCTGTTGCATCTCAGTAATAAAAGAACCTGCATTGGAAACAAGTTTATCTCCTTTAAATGCCAGTACCTTCATCTGGTTGTATACCGGCAATCCCTTATAGGTTTGCAGCAGGTAAACCATTTGAGTTCCTGAAATTTCATTGTAGTACGAACTGCTGACTTTAAAATTAGCCAGTTGCTCTTTTGTTAAACCAATGGCTTCATGGTTTTGCATTACCAGTTGTGTGGCTTTGCCTGCGTCATTCTGGGCATTGGCAAAAAACACAGCAAATAGCAGTGATGTTAAGAGTAGAATTCTTTTCATAAATGTGCTCGTTAAAAGTTTAGTTGATAGCTGTTAGCCGGTTTGGGTGCTTGTTTTATCTGTGAATAATAGTTTGTGCAATATCAGGCTACAGCACATCAGGCTACAGCCGGGTGGTGATCCATAATTTGATTGGAAAGCTACTTTTGTTTTTGAGACCAGCAGTTTGGTAAATTCAAAACAGAAAATTGCGGACGGAAATTACAGCATTTTGGCTAAAAATCAGGATACAGCGGTAAAACAAATAAAAAAGGCCTCTTTAAATAAAAGGCTTTTTATGTTTTCTTAATATGTTCCGGTTAAAACTATCGGATGATTACCATCGTTTTACTGTTGTAAAAATTAGCTGCCAGCATTTTTACGACATAGGTACCGGGGCGGAAATCAGACTTATTGATGGTCATCACATAAACACCGGCTTCCCGGTTTCCGTTTATAAGCGTTTTAACCAGTTTTCCATCCATAGCATACACACTTATATTTACCTGCCCGGCAGCCGGCAGTTGGTATTTTATAGCAGCCTGCTGTGTTACCGGGTTAGGGCTGATATCGTGTAACGCATAATCAATACCGGCAATATTGATCAGCCTTTGTTCTGAATATTTAGCAAAACCATCAAGGTCTACCTGCCGGAGCCTGTACAGGAATGTTCTGCCGCCGGTTGGGGCATCTTCAAAAAGATAGCGACGAGGGGTAGAAGTGGTTCCGCTTCCTTGTACAAAACCGATATTTTCAAATACAGGCTGGTTATTATCCGTGTTCTTCAAAGCCCTTTCTATAAAAAAACCTTTGTTGTTTACTTCGGTTGCCGTAGTCCATTCCAGCAATACTTTGCCGTTTGGTTTTGCAGTTGCATAAAATCCATTCATGGTTACCGGCAGAACGGGATTTGTGGTTTGCCAGAACCCTCTTCCATGGGTTGCTATTTTAAGTGCTTTGGTTACGGGGTGAACAGCCATGTCGAAAACGGGCACAACGGGCAACCCGGAACTATAACTGCTCCAGGTGGCGCCTGCATCTGTAGATACATATACGCCGATATCGGTACCAGCGAACATGATGTTCGTTACCGTTGGATCAATGGCCATGCAGTTAACGGGCACATCGGGAATACCGGTACCTGAAGCAGTCCAGGTAGGCGTAGCTGCATCCAGGTTGGTTGTTTTCCAGATATGACGGCCGGAGGCTACGCCATAACCACCGTAAGAAATAAAAGCAGTTTTTTTATCAACCGGGTCAATCAACACTCTTCCTACAGGAGCGGATGGAGCACCAGCCGGGGTAGTTACGGTTAAAGTGGAAGATCCGGTGTATGTTTTATACACTGCCCCGTTAAACATCCCCACCAGCCTTACATTATCATCGGTTTTGGCAATGGCAATACTCGAAACAGGAGTTGTTCCTGATATAGGGGCCTGGCTCACAGCAGTCATGGTAACACCCTGGTCGCTGGACCGGTAAAGCCTGTCGGATCCAAAATAAACTGTATTCGGATTACCCGGGCCAAGTGCCATAGGTGCATAGAAAAGGGTATTGTCTGTGCAGTTAATCCCATTGGCGGTTCCGCCGCATCCGTAGTAAGTCCATCCTCCACCAGTTATTGTTTGCCGGGCAAATCCAATCTGTACATTGGTTGAATTGTAATAAGTGTGGTAAGTGGTTACATTGGTAGTATTAACTGCATTCTGATCGATCAGCGCATAACCTCCGTCGCCACCATCTACACGTGTATGGGTGCCATCTGGATTGATCTTGTTGGTTCCATTGTCCTGTGTGCCGCCAACA
Source organism: Bacteroidota bacterium (assembly GCA_018268185.1). Classification (GTDB taxonomy): domain Bacteria; phylum Bacteroidota; class Bacteroidia; order Chitinophagales; family Chitinophagaceae; genus Ferruginibacter. Next base: position 11,791 of record JAFDXA010000216.1, on the reverse strand, counting down.
GTGAAGTTGGCATCGGTTGGATGGAGCGCTATACTCTGAAACTGGGTGGCGTGATACCCGGCTGTATTTTTGGTAGTCCAGGTTACGCCTGCATCAGCAGAACGCCAGATACCTCCATCGCATCCCAGGTACAGCACTGAAGGAGAAGATGGCGCACATTTGATAACATGGCAATCGGCATGAAGTGTTGATGTGGATGAGGTTGGCACAGTTGCCAGTCCATCAGTAGATCGCCTGAAAATATTGGTTCCGGCAGCGCCTCCAACATATACATTGCTGGCATTGGTGGGGTCAACTTCTATAGCTATGTCATAAAAACACTGGCTCGAACAAAAGCCGGTAGTTCCTGTAGTTGTACTCCAGGTAAGTCCCCCATCTATGGATTTTAGCAGTCTTCCGGTTGAGTTTTCACCATTGGCACAATACAAGGTTACTACAGCACCAACTTTGGCAATGGCCAATTCTCCTCTTACTGCAGAAGTTGTAGTATAAGGATGTGTAAAGGTTGGAGTGGGGGCACTGGCATTTGTTGTTTGATAAATTCCATTGTTGGCGCCATACACGTAACAGGTAATTGTATTGCTGTTGCCTGGTTCCATCACCATGTCAATTACGCGAAGGTTATCATTAACAGCAGTTATGTCGAGCTTGGTAAATGTTACCGAACCTGCAGCAGCAGTGGCATTCGTTGATCTGTAGATGCCCATTCTTCCCAGTGGTGGAATGGTTCCCCCTCCAGGCGAACCGTTGGGATTACCAATTACACCGGAAGCAGTAGATACATAAATAACAGCCGCATTTGAAGGATCTACCAATATCCTGCTGACCGATCTTCCGAAGAAACAGGTGGTAGTTGATATTGCCGGGTTGATAGGGCCATTCAATACTGGTGAAGCATCAGCATTGTCGATGCGGTAAATACCAACGCCTGCATAAGAATCGGCAGACAGGTTTGGCTCGCCTGTTCCTACATATAAAATAGATGGGTTTGATGGAGCAAGCGCAAGGGCACCGATCGCCAGTGACTGGGCTGCATCAAAAATGGCGGTCCAGCTGTTGCCTCCGTCCGTAGTTCTGTACACTCCCCCGTTGGCAGTTCCTACATAAACAAGGTTTGGGTTGGTTGGGTGAACAGCAATAGCTGTTGTACGGCCGCTCACCGCTACACTGGGGGAAGTCTGCCCGTTCGGAATAGGCGATGGACCCAGTTGTGTCCAGTTTGGAACGAGTATCAACGAGGCCGGGTTTTGTGCCTGGGCTCTCTCCTGGTTGTTTTTCTGTATAATGGCATTTTCTCTCGCCTTGTAAGTTGTTACATCAATGAACTGGTTACCCCGGAGGTTGCTGATATATGACTCCCGTTTCGACAGGAATTCTTCCTTGGAAATATTGCTGTTCATTCCCGGCGGAAGATCCGGATCTTCTTCATTCTGGGCGCTCGCCTGCAGAGAAATCGCCGCCAGTGCAAAGGCAGACATGAGAATCATCTTACCGAAAGGGAAAGGATTGGTTGACATATTGGCTGATATTAAAGTTTGCAGTTAAAATTAGTCAATTTAAATACGTGCCGGCGATGATTTGTTTACAACTATACTTCCGGCGAAAACAATAAATCGGACAAGTATTATGCCTCCTTTTTTCAGGGGCGGAAAATATTTGAAATTCTGTTGTTTTTTTTGCCATTCCGACCGCCTTCCCCTACCTTTGCAGCCGATTAAAAATAGGGTTGCAGGGGTAATCAATAAGCAATATTCTTTTATCCATCAACCGGAAATATATCAACCAATCAATTTATAGTTTATGGTAGAAATTAAACCAGATGAGATTTCGGCGATACTCCGCCAGCAATTAAGCAATTTCAATGCAGGTGCAAGTTTGGAGGAAGTTGGTACGGTACTGCAGGTAGGTGATGGTATTGCCCGTGTTTATGGTTTGAAAGATGTTCGCTCAGGTGAACTGGTGGAATTCGACAATGGTGTGAAAGCAATCGCACTGAACCTGGAAGAAGACAATGTGGGTGTGGTATTGATGGGTGACAGCAGCGGGATCAAAGAAGGAGATAAAGTTAAACGTACCGGGCAGATCGCATCAATCAAAGTTGGTGAAGGAATGTGCGGCCGTGTTATCAATACACTTGGTGAAGCGATCGATGGTAAAGGTCCTATCAAAGGAGAATTATACGAGATGCCACTGGAACGTAAAGCACCAGGGGTAATCTTCAGGGAGCCGGTAAAAGAACCGTTGCAAACCGGTATCAAAGCGATCGATGCGATGATTCCTATCGGTCGTGGTCAGCGTGAGTTGATCATCGGCGACCGCCAGACAGGTAAAACTGCTATTGCAATTGATACCATCATCAACCAGAAAGAATTCTATGCTGCCGGTAAACCGGTTTATTGCATATATGTTGCGATCGGTCAGAAAGCTTCTACCATCGCTGGTATCATGAAGAGCCTGGAAGAGAACGGTGCGATGGCTTATACAACCATCGTTGCGGCTTCTGCTTCTGATCCAGCCCCACTGCAGTTCTACGCTCCATTTGCGGGTGCTGCTATTGGTGAGTACTTCCGTGATACCGGACGCCCTGCATTGATCATTTATGATGATCTTTCAAAACAGGCGGTAGCTTACCGTGAGGTTTCTTTGCTGCTCCGTCGCCCTCCGGGTCGTGAAGCTTATCCTGGTGACGTATTCTACCTGCACAGCCGTTTGCTGGAAAGGGCTGCGAAAGTGGTTGCCAAAGATGAGATCGCAAAACAAATGAATGATCTCCCTGCTTCAATCAAGCACCTGGTAAAAGGCGGAGGTTCACTTACAGCATTGCCGATCATCGAAACACAGGCTGGTGACGTATCAGCTTATATTCCTACAAACGTTATCTCCATCACCGACGGACAGATATTCCTTGAAAGTAACCTGTTCAATGCCGGTATCCGTCCTGCGATCAACGTAGGTATCTCGGTAAGCCGTGTGCGTGGTAACGCTCAGATCAAGTCAATGAAAAAAGTTGCCGGTACCTTGAAACTCGCCCAGGCGCTTTACCGTGAGCTTGAAGCATTCTCTAAATTCGGTGGAGACCTCGATGCTGCAACCAAAAACGTAATTGATAAAGGAGCCCGTAACGTGGAGATCCTGAAACAACCTCAGTTCTCTCCGTTCACGGTAGAAAAACAGGTTGCCATCATTTACCTCGGTACACAGGGCCTGTTGAGAAATGTGGCAGTTAAGAATGTAAAAGCTTTCGAAGACCACTTCCTGATGGAAATGGAAAACAAGCATCCGGAAATTCTCGCAGAATTCAAAAAAGGAAACCTGCCTGAAGATGGTATTAAGAAAATGACTGAGCTGGCCAATTCGCTGACTGCTCAATACAAATAATAAAGTAGCTTGACGATCTATAAACTGAGACCACTTTTTAGTGGTCTCTTTTTTTGCCTGGCTTTTTAGAACTGATCATCCCGTATCGGTTAGCTTCATTTGCTATTTTGGCAGTTTCTTCCTTGGGAATACTTTTTGCAACAGCACCCCAAACAATAACATAAAATGACACCAGGAATTATTGCCATATCAGTGATATTTATGCTCATTGGTATGGTAGTTCAGTACAGGCTGAAAAGCAAATTTGAACAGTATAGCAAAGTGCCCACCAGCAGTGGCCTCAGTGGAAGGGAAGTGGCAGAAAAAATGCTGCGGGATAATGGTATTTATGATGTACAGGTTACGTCTGTTCCCGGAACTTTAACAGACCACTACAATCCCGCAAACAAAACCGTTAACCTGAGTGAAGACGTTTACAATGGAAGAAATGTTTCCGCCGCCGCAGTGGCAGCGCACGAGTGCGGCCATGCCGTTCAGCATGCAACTGCTTATTCCATGCTTATGCTCAGGAGTAAAATCGTACCCGCTGTGCAGGTGAGCAGCACTTTATCACCATGGATTATCCTCGCAGGTATCGGTTTCATGGGTTTTGGAGGAGGAAGTCCAACCATCCTCCTCGTAGGTATCATCTTGTTTGCAGTAACAACACTTTTCACATTAATCACCTTGCCGGTAGAGTTTGATGCATCTTCCAGGGCACTTGCATGGCTCAACACAGCAAGAATCACCAATACAGCAGAAAAGGAAAATGCAAAAGATGCATTGAAATGGGCAGCGCTTACCTATGTAGTGGCTGCGTTGGCATCTGTTGCTATGCTGGTGCAGTATATTATGATTTACCAGGGGAGAAGCCGGGACTAATAGCTTAAAATAATATTCAAAGCGATAGAGTGCAATGTTATAAACTGGCAACTCTCAATTATATTTGCTCATACTTAATTTTTTAATCATGAATTTTGGAAAAGAATTTGAAAAATTTGCAGTGAAGCACAAAGGTATCAGCAGCAACACACTGCATGGATATATCAACCATAATGTTACCAACCTCACACCCAACATCATCGAAGAACGCCCGATGAACATTGCCGTTATGGATGTTTACAGCAGGCTGATGATGGACCGTATCATTTTCCTGGGTTACCCGATCAATGATGAAGTTGCGAATATTGTAACCGCACAATTACTCTTCCTGGAAAGTACAGACAGGGGAAGGGATATCCAGATGTACATTAACAGTCCGGGTGGAAGTGTGTATGCCGGACTTGGGATGTATGACACCATGCAGTTCATCACACCGGATGTTGCCACTATCTGCACCGGTATGGCAGCAAGTATGGGGGCTGTATTGATGTGTGCAGGAGCAAAAGGAAAAAGAACAGCATTGAAGCATAGCCGCATCATGATCCACCAGCCAAGTTCAGGAGCTGGCGGCCAGGCAACGGATATCGAGATCACCGTAAATGAAATCAAAAAAGTAAAACGTGAACTCTATGAAGTGATCGCCCAACATACAGGCCAGCCCGTTGATAAAGTAGCCATTGATTGCGATCGCGATTACTGGATGACATCCATGGAAGCAAAAGAATATGGTTTGGTTGATGAAGTGCTGATCACCAACCCGAGAAAACAAAAGAAAGACTGATAGCAATTCCTGATCAATAACATTATAAATCTATATAACTGACAATATGAACAAGTATTCAGAAAATATACGTTTCGACGAAGAAGATGAACCAACGCCTGCATTGCCAGAGAACCCGATGGAGAAAATGATGAGTGGATGGATGTTTGACAAAAAGTTTATAGAACAACGTAAGGTTTTTTTATGGGGCGTGGTGGATGATAAATCAGCCAAGGATATTGCAGACAGGTTAATGTATCTCGAAGCACTCGACCCGGGAAAAGAAATTACCTTTTACATTAACAGTCCTGGTGGCATGGTTACCAGCGGCATGGTTGTTTACGACGTGATGCAGATGATATCTTCACCGGTAAGTACGGTGTGCATGGGTATGGCAGCAAGCATGGGCAGCATCCTGCTCAGCGGCGGCGAAAAAGGAAGGCGGTTTATTTTTCCTCACGGAGAAGTAATGATCCACCAGCCAAGTGGTGGTGGAAGAGGTACCAGCGCCGATCTCGAAATAATGGCAGAGCAAATGCTTAAAACAAAGCAGATGGGCGCCAGGATATTGGCAGAAAACTGTGGGCAGACCTACGAAAAAGTAATGAAAGATTTTGACAGGGATTACTGGATGGGCGCCAAAGAATCCATTGCTTACGGAATCGTTGATGGCGTGGTTGATAAACTCGACCTTGCACCTAAAAAATAAGTTAATTAAAAAATAAGGCTTCTGTTCTGAAGCCTTATTTTTTTTCAGATACTATTAAGTTTCTCAAGGTTTGAGTAACTTTGATATGTAAGCCGCTAACCAGAAAATACCGAGGTGCGGAAAAAAACAGTACCATGGCTAAACAACAAATACTTCACTGTTCTTTTTGTGGCAGAAGCCGCGATGAGGTTAAGATTCTTATTGCCGGCCAGGATGGGCATATCTGCGAAAACTGTGTTGAACATGCCCAGGATATCATTGCCCAGGAACTGAACAATGGTACCGAACACAAAACAAGCAATACACCAGCCCATAAGCTCACAGTTAAAAAGCCTGTTGAAATCAAAAAATTCCTTGATGAATATGTAATTGGCCAGCATGATGCGAAAAAAATACTGGCTGTAGCTGTTTACAACCATTACAAAAGGCTCAATCAGAAAATAGAGAATGATGTTGAAATTGAAAAAAGCAACATCATTATGGTGGGAGAAACCGGTACCGGAAAAACCCTGCTGGCAAAATCCATTGCACGGATGCTTAATGTGCCGTTTGCTATTGTAGATGCAACCGTGTTCACCGAAGCCGGTTATGTTGGTGAAGACGTAGAAAGCATGCTTACCCGTTTACTTCAATCCTGCAATTATGATGTTGCAGCTGCCGAAAGAGGTATTGTTTATATTGACGAGATTGATAAGATAGCCCGCAAGAGTGATAATCCTTCCATCACCCGTGATGTGAGTGGAGAAGGCGTACAGCAGGGGTTATTGAAATTGCTCGAAGGAAGTGAAGTGCTGGTGCCGCCACAGGGAGGTCGCAAGCACCCCGAACAAAAACTCATCAAAGTAAATACACAGAATATACTCTTCATTTGTGGTGGTGCATTTGATGGTATCGACCGCATCATTGCCCGTAGGGTAAATACAAATGCCATTGGCTTTAATGTGAATAAGGAGTTACAGGAATACCAGCATAACAACCTGCTTCAATTTGTAAATTCTGTCGATCTTAAGCATTTCGGCCTCATTCCCGAACTGCTTGGTCGTTTGCCGGTAGTTACCTACCTGAACCCGCTGGATGCCGAAACCCTGCGCAGTATTCTTACAGAACCCAAAAATGCCCTTATCAAACAATTCATCCGTTTGTTCGAAATTGAAGGCATAACACTCAGTTTTGAACCGGCAGTATTTGATTTTATGGTTCAAAAAGCGCTTGAATACAAGCTTGGCGCGAGGGGTTTACGCAGTATCTGTGAAGGTATACTTACAGACGCCATGTACGAACTTCCATCCCAAAAGGTAAAAAGCTTCGAGGTTACGCTGGAATACGCCAAACACAAATTCAACAACACCAAACTGAGTATGCTCAAAGTAGCATAAACGGAATTTTGCTGATGCGGCTCACCTGTTTTATACACAGCTGAGTGATGATCTGTGAACACATAAAAACTCCCGGGCATCATTTCATTTCCAAATTTCAAATAGATATATTCATTTTAGGTGATTGCCTGATTTCATTTTATTTTCGCCGGGAATAAACTTCTATAACAAGAATAAACCTGATTAAAATGGTTGATGTAATTCTCGGTTTGCAATGGGGAGATGAAGGCAAAGGAAAGATCGTTGATTTTTTTGCGAAAGACTATGATGTGATAGCCAGGTTCCAGGGCGGCCCCAATGCCGGTCATACTTTGTATGTAAACAACAATAAGATCGTATTGCACCAGATACCGAGCGGCATCTTTCATGAAGATAAAACAAACCTTATCGGTAACGGAGTTGTACTCGATCCGGTTACACTAAAAAAAGAATGTGCGGGCGTGGCATCAATGGGTGTTGACTATAGAAAGAATCTTTATATCAGTGAACGCACGCATTTGATATTACCTACACACAGGGCATTGGATAAAGCAAGTGAACTCTCTAAAGGTCATGATAAGATCGGCAGTACATTGAAAGGTATCGGCCCTTCTTATATGGATAAAACAGGGCGCAATGGCTTACGTGTAGGCGACCTGCTCGACAAAAACTTTACTACGCAGTACATCAAACTGCGTATGAAACACCAACGATTGCTTGATAATTTTAATTTTCATGAAGATATTTCAGTGTGGGAAGAAGAGTTTTTTGAAGCACTTGAATTTTTGAGAGAATTCAAGATCGTAAACGGGGAATATTTTATCAACGAAAAAATAAGTAGTGGTAAAAAAGTATTGGCTGAAGGAGCACAGGGTAGCATGCTTGATGTAGATTTCGGAACATTTCCTTTTGTTACAAGCAGCAGTACGATATCGGCAGGTGTCTGTTCTGGATTGGGTATTGCACCGCAAAGGATCAGGGAAGTGATCGGAATAACCAAAGCTTATTGTACCAGGGTTGGTAGCGGGCCTTTTCCAACGGAATTGCTGGATGCTACAGGAGATTACCTTCGCAATACCGGTAATGAATTCGGAAGTACAACAGGCAGACCAAGGCGCTGCGGCTGGATCGATCTCGTGGCACTTCAGTTTGCATGTATGATCAATGGTGTAACACAACTGGTGATGACAAAAGCTGATATCCTGGATGGACTTGATGAATTGAAAGTGTGTCGTGCCTATAATATCAACGGCGAAGAAAAGAATTATGTTCCCTTCCAGATGAACAGGTTAAATATAGAAGCTATATACAAATCATTCGAAGGCTGGAATACCAGCGTATCTTCAATTGATAGTTATGCGGCCCTTCCTGAAAAAATGAAAACATATATCAACTACCTGAATGATTATTTAAAAGTGCCTGTTAAATACATAAGCAACGGGCCGGGACGGGAACAAATTATTTCAGCGTAAAAACCGCAAAAAAAGTTGGTAAAATATTTGGCTAATTGAAAAACTCGTGGAAATTTTACAACATAATCCTGTAATGATATGGCATTGAAATCTGATAATTCAAAAAAAGGCGGAGATAAAAAAAGTTCGCCTGCGAAGACCGGGTCTGTAAAAAAATCAGCTGCAAAGTCGAAAGCTGAAGATGATGAAGATGACGATGATCTTGATGAAGAAGAGGAAACAGAAACAAAATCATCAAAGTCAAAAAAAACTTCTAAAAAAAGTGATGACGACGAAGATGATGATGACGATGTAGAAGTAGAAGATGATTGGGAAAAGCCAGAGGAAGATGATGACTGGGATCCCGACTTCGATGAGTTTGATATACCAAAATCAAAGGGAAAAAAATCCGGAACCAAAAAGTCAAAGGACGACGACGATGATTTTAAAGTTGACGATGACTTTAAAGACATGGGGCTTTTTGATGATATGGGTGGAGACGATGATGATGACGATTTTTAATGAATGAAGTCAATTCAAATAAGCTGCGCTTTACCATAAACGACAGCAAACTATTTAAAATAAAAATGTTGAACTGGTTGTCCCGGTTCAACATTTTTTGTTTGCTGGATAACAATCATTATCAATTTGCCGAGCCGGGGTTCGAATTGCTTGCAGCGGCAGGCTGTCAACGTTCGATCAAACTTGAAAAAGGCAGTAACCTGGATGCACTAAAAACGTTTTCAAAAGAAAACAAGAATTGGTTGTTCGGCCATTTCGGTTATGACCTGTTAAATGCCGGGATAACGAATTACAACCAAAACCCTGAGGATATAAATTTTGAAGACGGCTTTTTTTTCATTCCGGAAATACTTGTTAAGCTGGCGAGCGGGCAGGTAATTATTGAGTCTGACAGACGGCCTGCAGAAGAAGTATTTTCAGAGATAGAATCGCAACCTGCAACGATCAGCAAAATACCTTTCGGCGAAATAAATGTTCAGGCATCTGTGAGCAGGGATGAATATATTCATCGGCTGAAACAGGTAAAGGAACATATCCACCGCGGCGATTGTTATGAAATTAATTTCTGCCAGTCTTTTTTTGCAGAGCACGTAAATATAGATGCTGTTTATTTCTATCATAAACTCACTTCACTATCGCCCAATCCTTTCAGCGCTTTTTACAGGATCAATGCTCGCTATTGTATGTGTGCAAGCCCTGAAAGGTTTTTAAGAAAGAACGGCAATGTTATCATCTCACAACCGATAAAAGGTACCAGCAAACGGGTATTGTCAGACATGTTGCTGGATGAAGCAAATAAGCAATACCTGAAGCATAGCCCCAAGGAGCGTAGTGAAAATGTAATGATCGTTGACCTGGTAAGGAATGATCTCAGTAAAGTATGTACGGAAGGTTCTGTTCATGTAAGTGAACTCTTTGCTGTGTATAGCTTTCCGCAGGTACACCAGCTGATCAGTACGGTAAAAGGAAAAGTTGATGACGATGTGGATTGGACTGACATCATCAAAGCCTGCTTCCCCATGGGATCCATGACCGGCGCACCTAAAAAGAAAGTACTTGAACTGATAAACCGCTATGAAGAGATTCCCCGGGGTATTTTTTCCGGTTCAATAGGGTATGTTACCCCCGGCCGGGATTTTGATTTCAATGTTGTGATCAGGAGCCTGATGTACGATGCATCAAAACAACTTATAAACTTTAAAGCAGGCGGTGGCATCACTTTTAACAGCGATGCAGATAAAGAGTACGAAGAGAGTTTACTCAAGGCCGAAGCCATTATGCATGTGCTGAATATCAGTTGACCGGAAGATCTCGTTAACTTTTCTTCTTTTGAGGATATACTGTTCTGCTATTCGGAATGTTGTTGTCTCCCAGCAGCATCTGAACACATTCATTAAGTATCTGGTACTTGTTGGCGAGGAAGAGTTGCATTTTATCGGAAGGCAGTGTGAGATCATATTGACCATTTTCCGACAACATATTATCAAACGAAGGATTGTACCTGTTGAATTGCACAATGTCCATGGCAAGATTCTTTGCAATGATCACCGAATTGAATTTACCGGATATCGTTTGTGTTTCTGCCTGTTCAGCTTCTGCCTGCGTTAAAGATGGTTTGTTGTTATATGGACTGCCTGTACTTCCGGTAGGGGCAAACAAACCGCTGCCATTTAAGGAACCCAATGAAGCATTTGTTTCCATCACATAATGTGTGGCAATGAATTTTTTCACATGATTGCGGCTTTCTTCCGGCAGGTAATATTGAAGTGACCAGAAATTACGACTACCACTTTTTTTCATAGCATCATAAACCCTTCCCGGCCCACCATTGTACGCCGCTATCACCAGCAGCCAGTCGTGCATCTGTTTGTACAGGTTGAGCAGGTAGCGTGCTGCCGCATGTGTACTCTTGATATAGTCCCTGCGTTCGTCATAAGTGTCGGTAACAACCAAACCGTAATCACGTGCCGTATAAGGCATGAATTGCCATGGGCCGCCGGCGCCAACCCAGCTTGTGGCCCCGGAGTTCAGGTTGCTTTCAATAACGGCGAGGTATTTTAATTCCCTGGGCAGACCATATTGGGTGAAAATATTGTCGATGAGGCTGAAATAAGGTAAGCCCCAGCTTTTCATTTTAACAAGGCTGTTCGAATGAGCCCTCAGGTAATCCTGCATATAACTTTCTGCATAAGGATTTACCTGTGATGAATAAGGGAGCGCCGGGTTGAAACTGTATTTGGAAAACAGGTTTTTGAAACCGTATTTGGTTAACTGGCTCAGGTATTGCACTTTTTCCTGCTGTGGCGCTTTGCGGGATTGTATGATGTCTTCAATGGCGGCATCTTCTGCCACAACATCTATACTGTCTTGTTCTGCAGGAATACCGGCAGGTGGCTGAACAGGGGTTTCATGTACAGTTTGAGCATTCAACTGCAGGTAAAAAAAACAACATAGTATGAGGATCGTTTTTTTCATCCTTGATCAGGGTTTTGCAGCTACGGTAACCTGCTGCATAAGTTCATCTGAAATCTTCAGCAAAGTTAATTCATCCTTTTTATTGGTCATAACCTGTAAGCCGAAAGGCAGGCCATTGCTGTGTTTAAAAAGCGGGAGAGATATCGCCGGGAGCCCTGTCAGGTTTGCAAAAACGGTGAAAATATCTGCGAGGTAAACAGCGATCGGGTCTTTGTCTTTCTCCCCGAACTTCCAGGCCGTTGTCGGGCTGTTTGGAAGGATCACAGCATCAAATTTGCTG
>JAFDXA010000215.1 GCA_018268185.1 Bacteroidota bacterium | reverse complement strand
GTTCATGGCATCCTGGGAGGTCCAGGCGCCGGTTCCTTTCTGGTGGGCCTTGTCGAGTATCATATCAACAAGATCATTACCCGTGATCTCATCTTTTTGAGAAAGCACTGCGGCTGTAATTTCTATGAGATAAGATTGAATGGCGGATCTGTTATATCCTTCAAAAACATCTTTGATCTCGGCATTGGAGAGGCCGCCAACCTGTTTGAGTAAATGATAGGTTTCAGATATCATCTGCATGATGGCATACTCGATGCCGTTATGAACCATTTTCACATAGTGCCCGGCAGCGCCTGTGCCCATGTGCGCCACGCAGGATTCGCCGTTTACTTTTGCAGCGATCGCCCTGAGCATGGGAGCGATCCTTGCATAACTTGCTTCCGGTCCGCCGGGCATGATGCTCGGACCAAACCGGGCGCCTGTTTCCCCACCTGAAACACCGGTTCCCATAAAATGGATCCCGTCTTTGGCCAGGGAGGCAACCCTTGCATCTGTATCCGTAAAATGCGAATTGCCGCAATCGATCAGCAGGTCTTCTTTCGATAAAAAAGGTTTGAGGTCGTTTATCACTGCATCCACGATCTTCCCGGCGGGCACCAGCATCATGATCACCCTTGGTGTTTGCAGGGATGCGATGAATGTTTCCGTTGAAGCAAATGCTTTGATCTTCCTGTCGCCGGCTTCATTGTTGAAGGCCGAAACTTTCTGCGGGTCTTTGTCGTACCCCGCTACCGCAAACCCATGATCTGCCATATTCAGTACCAGGTTGCTTCCCATGGTACCCAGCCCGATCATGCCGAATTGATATAATTGTTCACTCATGTTTCATAGCATTTAAATAGTAAAACCATATTGCTGCATCTGCTTCTTTGCTGCAGGCAGGCCTGTAAAATGAATCGCATGGATGTTTAAGGAACGGGCAGTCTGCACATGAATGCTGCGGTCATCAATAAACAATGCTTCCTCAGGCTTCGTGAATGAAAGGTCGCATGCCAGTGTAAAAATATCCTTGTCGGGTTTCCTCAAATGAACATAGCAGGATGAAATAAAGGAATCAAAAAGTTCATCAAGCCTGAATTGTTTGATCCTGTATTCATTTATTTCGCGGCCCTCATTGTTTACGGCAACGATCAGCAGTTTGTATTTTTTCTTGATGGCTGTGAAATATTCGATCACGCCTTTTTTTGCTTTCGACTGGCGGAATATGAAATCAATAAATTCTTCACTGCTGAAATCCCGGGGTTCATAAAACACCACATCGTTCACATATTCCTGCAGGGTTATTTTTCCCGATTCATAGGTATCAAAAAAAATGCCGTGACGGTCTGATACTTCCCCGGCATCCAGCCCGAATTTTTCAATGGCTTTTTTTCTTGCTTCACGATCCCAGCCGTTGCTGAGCAGTACTTCACCAATGTCGAGAAACAAGGTTTTGATCTGGTTCTTTTTCAAGTAAATTTTATTAAGGTTTGAAATGCTGTTCTTCCAACTGTTCAATTTTCTGAAGCCTTCTTACATGCCGCTCTTCTCCTGAAAAAGCGGCTCCCAGGAAGGCCATGCATATTGCTGTCATGAGGGCGGTACCGATAACCCTTTCACCAAGGCAGAGTACGTTTACTGCATCGTGTTCCACGCATTGATGGGCAGAATAGGTATCATGGCAAACGCCGGCCCTGATGCCTTTAAATTTATTGGCTGCTATGGATACGCCCACGCCGCTTCCGCAGATGATAATGCCTCTTTCAGTTTCGCCTGAAAGGATGCTTGTTGCCACTGCAGCGGCATGATCGGGATAATCGGAAGGAGTTGTGTTGAAAGCCCCCAGGTCGGCAATGGTAAAACCAGCTGCTTCCAATACCGGTATCAATAACTGTTTATAGGAAAAACCGGCATGATCGGATGCCAGGGCAACTTTCATCATGAAAAGATTATGCAATAAAATTAAGCCAATATCAACTCCGAAAAGAGATAAATATTTTTTTAACCGGGAGTTAAAAAGCAACAGCAATAAAAAAGCTCCCGGTAAACAGGAGCTTTTTTATTTATAAGATCTGAAAGATTATTTTTTCTTTTTAGCCTTAGCAGTTTTTTTAGCTGCTGTTTTTGTTTTGGCTGGAGTTGGAGCTACTTTGGCTGGAGCCGGTGCTGCTACAGGAGTTGCAGTAGCTTCCTGTTTTGGAGCAGTTTCAGCGGCTGCCGGGTTTTGCTTTGCGAAATCATCTTTGGTTAAAACTTCACCTTTGATGGTGATGCTTTTGATTTCATCAACACCTGCAAACTTTACAGTAAGGTGTTTTTCGAAAGCACCAACATTAGCTGCATTGTAAGTAGCTTTAATGGTTCCTGTTTTACCATTGGCGATCGGTTCTTTGGTGTAATCGCTGATGGTGCAACCACAGGTTGGGTTGGCTTGTTCAATGATCAGTGGTTCTGCACCGATATTGGCTACAGAGAAAATAGCTGTAGTAGGATTACCCTGCTGAATTTTTCCGAGGTCAACGGTTTCGGTTTTGAATTTAGCGATATCATCAGCCTTTTTCTTGTCTTGTGCAAAAGAAACTGTAGCAATAACGAGGGCTGCAATTGAGAATAATAATTTTTTCATATTCTTTGTTTAATTGTTTGTTGTGATGTTTGTATTAGTTTTTCAGATCATTTAAACTGTTGTTTTCAGGAGCGCTGGAAGCGGGTGTTTTCCAGACTTCACCCTTGATGGTAACCTGTTTGGTTTGGTTTTCATTATAGGTGATCGTAATGAATTTGGTGAACGGACCTTCCGCTGCTGCATTGTAACCTACATTTATTTTGCTCTCGCCACCGGCAGGAACCGGGTTTTCCTTATCCCATTCAGGCGTAGTGCATCCGCAACTGGCCTGAACGTTCACGATCTTGATATTTGTTGTACCGGTGTTTGCAACGGTAAATGTGTGGTGTACCGGTTTGCCCTGTGGTATCTTGCCAAAGTCGTAAACATCTTCTTTGATCACGAAATTGTCTTCGGCGGTAGCCTTTTTGCTTTCAGCAGAGGCAGGGGGAATATCCACATGTTGCTGGGCATACATTGCCGTACTCAGGCAACAGAAACCGGCAATAAGCAGGATCTTCTTCATCTAAATTGGTTTTTAAGTGTTTCAAAGATACAAAAACGATCTGATTGGTGGAAAATTGTAGCCCAGTTTAGAGATATTTAACAAACAGATTTAAAATCAATATTTTTGCCCGATATTAGTGATATATGGAAAATAACGATGCTGTTTTGCAGGAAAAACTGAGTTTCGAGAATTTCAGAAATGAGGTGCTTAAAGACTACCGTATCTGCTGCGAAAGCAGGGAAACCAGCCTGTTAGGACGGAAGGAGGTTCTTACCGGCAAAGCTAAATTCGGGATTTTCGGGGATGGAAAGGAAGTAGCCCAGGCTGCCATGGCCAAATTCTTCAAACCGGGCGATTTCCGGTCGGGGTATTACCGCGACCAGACCTTCATGTTTGCCAGCGGGCTGGCCAATGTAGAACAGTTTTTCTCCCAATTATATGCTGATCCTGACGTAAATAACGACCCTTTCAGCGCCGGCAGGCAGATGAATGCCCACTTTGCCAGCAGGTTCGTGAACGACCAGGGTGAATGGCTCGACCTGGCTACCCTTAAAAATATATCTTCTGATATAGCCCCAACGGCCGGACAAATGCCGAGGGCGCTCGGACTGGCATTTGCATCCAAATCATTCCGGGATGTAGCCAAACTCAGGGAATACAGCAGCCTGTCGAACAACGGAAACGAGATCTGCTTCTGTACAATCGGGGACGCTTCCACCAGTGAAGGGCATTTCTGGGAAACCATGAATGCCGCCGGCGTACTCCAGGTGCCCCTCGCAGTTTTTGTGTGGGATGATGGCTACGGTATTTCCGTGCCCAAAAAATACCAAACCACCAAGGCATCCATATCCGATGCACTGGCCGGCCTGCAGAAAACCGAAGACAGCAATGGTATTGATATTTATAAACTGAAGGGCTGGGATTATGCCGGCATGTGCGAAGTGCTGGAACACGCCATTCAGAAAATCAGGGATACATATACACCGGCGCTCTTTCATGTGGAAGAGATCACGCAACCCCAGGGGCACTCCACTTCCGGCAGCCACGAACGCTATAAAATGGAAGAAAGGCTGGCCTGGGAAAAAGAATGGGATTGCGTAAAGCAGATGCG
>JAFDXA010000214.1 GCA_018268185.1 Bacteroidota bacterium | reverse complement strand
CCGTATGCATAAGGAAGCGCCCAGGCCGTGATATCGTAGGTTACAGAATCTTTCAACCACGACTTTGGTTCAAACAATACTTTTACAAGCGTTGATTTGGGTTGCAAAGATGAAACAAGCAGATCTGCCGGCCCGGTAGTATACACATCTTCCTTGCCGGTAAAATAATTATAGCTTTTTACAACAGAACCGGGTTTTGCATAACTGTAGGCAATATTGTTTCTGTCGAACAGTTCTTTCAGCGCAACCAGTTTGTTTTCATTGCTTCCGGAAACAACATAGGATTTATAGATGCCCGTTCCGTTTGTTCTTCCGGCATCAAAGAATTTTTTGAATTCGCTGTTCAGTTTATCAGCATTCAGCGATGCCACTTCGATCGTACTCATGCTGGTGGTGAAATGATGTTCGATCCGGTCTTCCAGCGTAAGTGTATCGTCGCTTACCTGTATGGCGAGCCCGCCTTTGCCATGACCGGCCTGCTCGTAAGTAAAACCGATAGACCCATTGTAAATCGGGTAGGTATCTCCATAAGCAGGATAGAACAGGTCGAAGAGTTCTCTGGTGAAATACAACCAGCCGTTGGCATCAAAATATTTTGCATGATTTTTTCCTACCTCGAACTGGAAACTTCTTTGCCACGGTGTGATCACTTCATGAAAAGGTTCTGCTGCCGGTGCAAAGAAATAGGGATTACCCGGCATCTGCTCATGAAAATCGCAATGGATCACTGGCATCCATTCGTTGTATTTTTTTATTCGCTGCCGGGTTTCAACCTGCGTTTGCCAGGCCCAGTCGCGATTAAGATCAAAATTGTAGTGATTGGTTCTGCCGCCCGGCCATGGTTCACTGTGTTCTCTTGCATCTTCATTGCTATTGGGATATTTCCCAGCCACCTGCGTAAACCAGTTCACGTAACGCTCACGTCCGTCAGGATTGAGGCATGGATCAATGATCACCACAACATGCTGCAGCCAGTTGTTTGTTTGCGGGTTGGAGGCTGATAGTAATTCATATAATAACCGCATGGATACTTCTGATGAACTCGCTTCGTTTCCATGCACATTGTAACTGAGCCATACCACGGAAGGCATTTTGGTATCCGGGGCTTTATCGGTAAGTAACCCGGCCATGCGCAGGTTATTTTTCCTGATCTCTTCCAGCTTCTGAAAATTTTCCGGTGAAGCTACAATGGCCAGCATCAAAGGGCGGCCCTCATTGGTTAACCCATACTGTTCCAGTTTCATGTTCTGGGGGCGTGCCGCAGCTGCCTGTTCAAAATATTGAACGATCCTATGATGAGGCGTAAATTTCTGGCCTAATCGATAGCCTAAAAAATCTGCCGGACTTTTAAGTTGCTGTGCAAAGACTATTAACGGGAAAAGAAATGCGACGATCCAAAATATCCTTGGCTTCATATTTATAATTATCCCATGAAATTATACATTCTGCGTACTCGAAAAAAACAAAACTTATCAATGGTGCTTTTCAGCGCAACTCTGCCCTTTCTTTTGCGTATAATAGGTAAACTAATTGTTCGGGTATACACAAAACCTTATTTTTACCGATACTTACAATTTATATGAAACCCATTTTAACT
Organism: Bacteroidota bacterium; assembly: GCA_018268185.1. GTDB lineage: Bacteria > Bacteroidota > Bacteroidia > Chitinophagales > Chitinophagaceae > Ferruginibacter. The sequence continues at coordinate 18,224 of JAFDXA010000214.1, read as the reverse complement.
GCAGCTCTCCTGTTAGTCATCACTGTAAACATCCAGGCACAAACCAGCCTCTCGGTAAAAGCCGGTGTAAATCTTTTAACAGCAAGGGCCTATTACAACGGGCAAAAACAATCGGTAAGTTTCGTTCCCGGTGCCATCATAGGCTTACAGGCAAGCACTATGTTTGAAAATAATCTCTATTTCTCCCCTTTCGTGGGTTATAGTGGCCGGGGTTTTGAGATCAAAGAATCTGCCACGGGTGGAAAACGAAGGGTAATGATCCATTATGCCCACCTGGCTACCTTGTTCTCCTATCACATTCATGCAGGCAAAAGCAACCTGCTTATTGTAAATGTGGGCCCTACAGCCAGCCTTGCCCTGGCCGGACGGGAAAAACTGGCTCTCAATGGAAACACTACCAGCGCCAGTATAAAATTCTCCACTTCCAAAGGATACGGCCTGTTCGATTTCGGAGCGCACGCCGGTTTGAGTTACCAGTTCAACAGGCTGCAGGTTGGCGCCGCTTACGACTATGGTTTTGTGAATATCAACAACAACGAAGAAACTGATAAGAGGAATATCCGCAACAGGGCATTATCAGTTTCTGTGGCCTATATACTCCGGTCATGGAAGTAAACAGATACCAGTTCTTATCTCCTTCAGCCTCAACACCTAAAATATTTCATAAAAAGAGGCACCGAATTTGCGTGTAAAGCCCGATTGGCTATTTTTACACATAATATCGTGCTACGGAAATCGCTGAAAATATTTAAACGCCTGGTGCTGCTCCTGCTGCTCCTGTTATTGGCTATCTATATATTACTGCATTTCCCTGCTGTTCAGACCTGGCTGGCCCAAAAAGCAGCCAGCTCTCTTTCCGAAAAGCTCCACACCCGCGTTACCGTAAAAAAGGTTGATTTCGCTTTTTTCAATAAGCTCTCATTGCAGGGAGTGATGGTAGAAGACAGGCAAAAAGATACTTTATTATACGCCGGGGATCTGAGGGTGAATATCACCGACTGGTTTTTTGTAAAAGATAAAATCACGTTGCATTATGTATCGCTCGACGATGCTGTGATCAATATGCACCGGTCTGATTCGGTTTGGAATTACCAGTTCCTGGCCGACTATTTTTCGAGTCCGGGTGGAGGCGGTTCCAAAAAGTCTATTGACCTTGATGTAAAAACCATACATCTCACCAACATCCGGTTCAATAAAATCGATGGATGGGTTGGACAGAACATGGTGGCTTCCATAAAAAAAGCCGACATTACAATAGACCAACTGGATCTCAATAAAAAAGTATTGAAGATCCACGACATCTATCTTGAAGAACCATTGTTCGCCCTCACGGATTACACGGGCAAGCGTCCGCCGGTTGCCAATCTTACAACAGCCCTGCAGAAGATACCCGGCGTTTCTGCCCTGCAATGGAACAACGCCGGCTGGGTTGTTTCTGTGGATAAGCTGCAGCTTTACAAAGGCGCCTTCCTCAACGACCGCGAAACAGATCGCAAACCGTACACTGATCAGTTCGATGGAGCACACATCGCCTTCAGCATGATATCGGGTACGATTGATGAAGTTCTTTTCAAAAATGATACACTGCATGCCAACCTGTTGCTCACAGCCAGGGAAAAGAACGGGCTGGAGATAAAGAAGATACAATCCACCATGAAACTCACTCCCGAGATCATGGAATTCAGTAAGCTCGACCTCGAAACGAACAACAGCCATATCAGTAACTACTACGCCATGAAGTACAACGACTTCAACGGCGACATGAAAAACTTCCTGAAAGCCGTAACACTGGAAGGCCATTTCACCAATACATCCATCAGCAGTAAAGACCTGGCCATTTTTGCTCCGCAACTGGCAAGCTGGAACAGGATGTTTTACCTGGAAGGAAATATAAAAGGCCCGGTTGACAATATTTCCGGAAAAGGGCTTAAGATCAAAAGCGGCAACAGCATTTTCGATGGCGATATTTCTTTAAGTGGATTACCCGACATCAATACTACGTTCATCGACCTGGAGTCGAACAACCTCCGCACCAATTACAACGATCTTGTTACCATTATTCCGCAACTGAAGAATATTACGCAACCGCAACTGAGCAAACTCGGCAATATCTATTACAAAGGAAATTTCACCGGCTTCATCAACGACTTTGTTACTTACGGAACCATTTCAACCAACCTGGGTGTAATTGCTGCCGACCTGAATATGAAGCTGCCTGAAAATGCAGCACCAACCTATTCAGGAAAGATCGTAACCCGTGGATTCAGGCTCGGTGATTTTATCAACAGCCCTGATGTAGGCCGAATCTCGCTCAATGGTAAAGTGGTGGGAAGCGGCTTTGCGCTAAAAAACCTGAATGCCAATTTTGATGGTTTTATCAGCCAGGTTGAATACCATGGTTATGATTATAAAAATCTGAGTGTGAACGGGGATTTTAAGAAGAATCTTTTCACTGGTCACCTAACGATCGATGATCCCAACCTGAAGATCAAAAACCTTGATGGCACGCTCAGCCTTTCGGGAAAAGAGATAGCCTTTAACCTGGATGCGAACCTGGAACATGCGAACCTGCAGAACATTCACTTCAGTAAAGAGAATATTGAGTTAAGTGGCCTGTTCAGTCTGAATTTCACTGGTAATAATATTGATAACTTTCTTGGTACTGCCAGGATATACGATGCAAAACTGAAGCAGGACAGCACCCGCTTATCACTTGATTCCATCACACTTTCTTCATTTATACGTGATGATCAGAAATTACTAACGTTGCAATCCAACGAGATCGATGCCGAAATAAGCGGCAAGTTCACCATCATGCAGTTGCCTGATGCTTTTACAACCTTCCTGAGTCATTATTATCCTGCCTATATCAAAGCACCTACGCATAAGATCAATGATCAGAATTTTACATTCAGTGTTACCACCCGGCAGGCCGATCAGTATTTCAGGTTGCTCGACAAAAGGATAAACGGGCTTAACAATTCCAGCATAAACGGAAGCCTTGACCTGGCCAATTCCAACCTCGTTGTAAATGCAAAAGTTCCTTCCTTTGAATATGACGGGAAAAAGTTCGTAAACATTGACCTGAAAGGAAACGGCAACCGCGACACTTTACGTGCAGATATTGCGGTAGATGATGCGATCCTCAGCGACAGCCTGCATTTTCCAGGTACAAGATTACAGGTTACTGCCAACAATGATCTTTCTGTTATTCACCTGAAAACAAGCGCCAGTCAGACCTTGAACGATGCTGACCTGAACGCCAGTATTCAAACATTGTCGGATGGGGTTAAGGTTCACTTCTTCCCTTCTTCTTTCATTGTAAACAATAAGAAATGGGAACTTGAAAAAGATGGTGAGTTAACGGTTCGCAGAAGATATCTTGATGCCAATGAAATAAAATTCCGCAGCGACAACCAGCAGATCATTATTTCAGCAGAACAGAAAACTGAAGAAGATGAACCACACATCGTGGCGAAGCTCGAGAATGTAAATATCGGCGATTTCAAATCTTTTGTACTGACCAACCCTGACCTTGATGGCTATGTAACAGGAGTAGCTACTGTTAGGAATCCTTTCGGCAAACTGGGCATTGATTTCAAAGGATATGCTGATAGTTTTTCACTTGATAATAAATACATCGGGAAAGTAAATATCGATGCTGATGCCAATACTGAAACGGGCCAGGTTAAGTTCAATGTAAAGTCTGAAGAGAAAGATTATAACCTGGATTTCAAAGGAACTTACAATTACAAAGACTCTACCGACAAGGCCATGGATATTGATCTGTATGCAGGCCGTATCAACCTGAACATACTGGAGCCTTACCTGGGTTCTGTATTCAGTGGAATAAATGGCTTTGCACAAAGCAACCTCAGGGCCATCGGCGGTGCCAAACATTTTTACCTCGTGGGTGATGCCACTGTTGAAGAAGGTTCATTAAAGGTGGCTTATACACAATGCAGGTACAGTTTCAAAAATCATAAAATTAAATTTGATAAGGACCTGATCGATTTTGGCAACATGCAGTTGAAAGACAGTCTGCAGCACGACGGAAGCCTGAGCGGTAAAATACATCACAAATTCTTCAAGGATTTTTCATTTGAGAATATTCATTTTGAGACCGACAAAATGCTTTTGCTCAATACAGGCAAAAAAGATAACAGCCAGTTTTATGGCACCGTGATCGGGAGAGCCAGGATGAACCTGAATGGCCCGCTCACCAACTTAAAAATGGATATCGACGGGGCCCCGAGCTCTGTTGACAGCAGTCATATCTACCTTCCAACCAGCGATAGTAAAGAAAGCAGCGCTGTTGATTACATTGAATTCATCCAGTTTGGTACGCTGATGGAGGATTCTCTTTTTGCCGACAAGTCGACCAACATTGTCGTAAACATGAAGCTTACGGCTAACCCTGCCTGTAAGATAGACGTTATACTGGATGAAGAAACGGGGGATATTATTAAAGGCGAAGGCAGCGGCGTACTTGATATAAAGGTTGGCAACAAAGAGCCCTTAACTATGAGGGGGAGATATGAAATTACTTCCGGCGACTATACTTTTAATTTCCAGACCTTCCTTAAAAAATCATTTAAGCTCGACCAGGGCAGCATTACCTGGAATGGTAATCCCACAGAAGCCATCATCGACCTGAAAGCAAATTACATTGCAGAGAGAGTTGATATCAGCAGTCTTAACCCGCTTCAATACAGCACTACCAGTTCGGCTGTGAAGCAGCGTGAAGACATCACGATTATTTCTCACCTCACCGGGCGGCTTTCGCAACCCAGGATCAGTTTTGAATTCCGCCTGCCTGAAAGAAGTAATCTTAAAAATGACCCTTTCGTTGTTAAGCGGCTGGAAGATTATGAGAATGACGAAAATGAAATGAACAAACAAGTGGCGAGCCTGCTGCTGTTCAATACCTTTATTACCGGGGGGCAAAATTTTATAACAGGCGAAGGTATCCTGGCACAGGTTAGCGGTTCTATCGGTGGTGTGGTAAGTGGCTGGCTTACCAATCTTTTCAACAAGGAATTGCAGAAAGCCACCAATGGTATCATTTCAACTTATATAGATATTGATCCTACGGTTAATTTACAGTTGAGCCAGTTGCAGGCCAATATCAAAGCTGGTGTGAAAATATTTTTAAGCAACCGTATTTACTTCCTCATCGGAGGTAATCTTGATTATAACAATCCGTATGCTCAGATCAGCAGGAAAGGTTTACTTACACCAGATATTACGATCGAGTGGCTCTTAAACCCGGATGGATCGCTGCGTGTGGTAGGCTTCAACCGTACGAGTACAGATCTTACTACCGGCCAGCGCAACCGCTCGGGTATCCAGTTATCGTACAGGAAAGATTTCAACAAGCTGTCTGACATTTTCAAAAGCAAAAAGAAAATTGAAGAAGAAGAACGTGCCGCCGCCATGAAACCAAAGAACACAAAAAATACTGCACCAAAAAATGAAACATCAAACTGATAAACTACCAAACACTCTAAACCAATAAACCTGCTAAACCAGCCAGAGGATAATGGATATTGCATGATTGATACTGGATACTGGATAATTAGCAATAAAAAATTCAACCCTAAACTTTAAACATTAAACCTTAAACCGCCCTAAACCTCCGCCCCACATGCTCCGCCTCCTCTCCATACTTGCTCTCTTCGCTACGCTGCAAAGCCACGCACAACTCAACCAGCAGCAGTTGGATTCGGTGGTGAATAAATATGTGCAGGAATTATACAGGAGAGGTGTTGACACGGTTTGTATCTATGATGAATATTGTGTAGGCTGCCTGTTTTATACAGAAAGCGGGAAGAACCTCTGCCTCGAAACATTCTCATCGCTGCCTACTTATATATTCTGGAAGGAAAAAGGCAAAGTATATGCTACCAGGAAAGATGCCTGTTATGACTTTGCAGTAACAACTGTTTCCAATGATTCTATCTGGCGCTACTATAACCTCAATAAAAACAGGATAAAAAAAGAAGAACTGAAAGCGCCGCAGTATAAGGAAACAGTAAATGGAAAGGAAAAAATAACCACGGTGGAAGTGGAACATTCAGTTTACTTCAAGATCACCGTAAAAGTGGGAAATGACGTAACCACCAAAGAGATAAACAATTTTTACTTTACAAAAGAACTGGGGGTTGATGAAGTAGAGAACCTTAGTTATACATTTAATGTACAGACATCCCTGTATCAATGGAACAGCATCCTTCAAAGGATTGTAGAAGATATCCGCAAGAAAAAACTCCCGGGCAAAATCCGCTCCTGAACCTTTAACTATACAAACTCATTGTATGAAGAAGGATGCTTGATGCTGGGTGCTGGATACTGGATGCCTGATACTGGATAGAACACATTGCAATTCATTAAACTCCTAAACTTTAAACCTTCAACCCTAAACTTCCTCAACCTTCCTCCCCTACATCCCATTCAATATCTCATGCCCCAGCTTATCCCGCTTCGTTAAAAGATAGCGCTCATTGTGTTTATTCGGCTTGATCTCAATAGGAACCGTTTCTGTTACTTCCAATCCGTAGCCCAGTAACCCCGCTCTTTTCTTAGGGTTATTGCTGATGAGTTTCATTTTGGTGATGCCCATTTCACGGAGTATCTGCGCCCCCACACCGTAATCACGTTCATCCATGCCGAAGCCAAGATGCAGGTTTGCTTCCACGGTATCCATGCCCTGTTCCTGCAGTTTATATGCTTTCAGTTTGTTCAGTAATCCTATACCGCGGCCTTCCTGGTTCATGTATAACACCAGCCCCTTTCCTTCCGCTTCAATCATTTCCAGCGCCCGGTGTAACTGGTCACCACAATCGCAGCGGAGTGATCCGAGTATATCGCCGGTCATGCAACTGCTGTGTACCCGAACCATCACCGGCTCATCCTTTTTCCATTCACCTTTTTTCATAGCCATGTGAATCTCGCCTGTATTGAGTTGCTTGAAAGCAACCAATTCAAATGAACCGTACCGCGTAGGCATGTTTACACGGGCTTCCTCGCTGATCAGGGATTCTGTTTTAAGCCTGTATTCAATAAGGTCTTTTATGGAGATGATCTTCAGTTCAAATTTTTTGGCTATTTCCAGCAACCGGGGCAGCCGGGCCATCGATCCGTCTTCTGCAATGATCTCTACCAGTACGCCTGCCGGTTCAAAACCTGCCAGCCGGGCCAGGTCGATGGCAGCTTCTGTATGTCCCGACCTCCTCAATACGCCCCCTTGTTTGGCCTTGAGGGGGAAAATATGACCGGGGCGACCGAAATCCTCGGGCCTGGTATGGGGGTTCACGAGCGCCTGTACTGTCTTCGACCTGTCATGCGCCGAAATACCCGTGGTGCATCCGTTCCCAAGCAGGTCGATACTTACGGTAAAAGCGGTTTCATGGAGAGAAGTATTGTCTACCACCATTGGCTTCAGGTTTAGCGCTTCACAACGGTCTTCGGCCAGGGGCGCACATATCAGTCCGCGGCCATGAATACTCATAAAATTGATGATCTCAGGGGTTACATTGCGTGCTGCCGTAATAAAATCGCCCTCATTTTCACGATCTTCATCGTCAACAACTATTACCAGTTTCCCGTTCTTTATATCTTCGATCGCATCTTCTATTCTGTCCAACATATAATATGCTTTATTGATTTTGCAAAGTTAATGACTGATCCTTGTATGATTTCCAAGTTTTCGTTTCTCGAAAGCGGTAAATAAATGATGAGCAGCCGGTATTTTATATACGCCTGCCTGCCCTAAAAGCTGCCTAAGTTATTCAGGTTCTGTTACAATTTGTTAAAAGAATGTTAGGCCCAATTAGCAAATAATTTGCTTTCTTTGCCCCTGAAACCAAACTAAGCGTTATGAACTTAAAGAAAATTCTTCCTTTAATCATTGCCCTTTTTGCCTTGCCTTCATTTCTGATGGCCCAGGTAACTACCGGCAGCATTTCAGGTGTGGTAAAAAACAAGAGCGGCAACCCGCTTCCCGGTGCAACGATCACCGCTACCCACCTGCCTACCGGAACAGTGTACACCGCTGTTGCCCGTACCGGCGGAAGGTATGATATCAACAACATGAACCCGGGTGGCCCTTATACCGTAACTGCCACTTTCGTGGGTTATGAAGTTGAAAAGAAAGAAGATGTATATGTACAGTTGGGAGATGTATTTCGTGCAGATTATGTTCTTGGAGAAAAAGCCACTGAACTGCAGGCTGTAGTTGTTTCTGGTAACAGGGCCGGCAAAAACAGCAACGAAACGCAGATCAGCAGGCAGAAACTGGCCATACTCCCAAGTGTGGGCAGGAACATATTTGATTACATAAGATTTACGCCACAAACAAAACAGACTTCTACCGGTGGTGTATCCATTGCCGGCCAGAACAATCGTTACAATGGCTTCCTGATAGATGGTGCCGTTAACAACGACGTATTCGGCTTGAGCGACCAGGGTACCAATGGTGGTCGTGCCGGTACTACTCCTATCAGTATCGAAGCGATCGACCAGATCGTGGTACAGATATCTCCTTATGATGCAGCCCTGGGTAACTTCACCGGCGGCGCTATCAATGCCATTACCAAATCGGGTACCAACCAATTCCACGGTTCTGCTTACTATGTTTTCAGGAACCAGGAACTGGCAGGTAAAACACCAGGTCGTTTGCCGGATTCTGTAAAAAGGATCAAACTTTCAGACTTCAGCAATAAGACTTTCGGTTTCACCATTGGCGGACCGATCATCAAGAATAAAGCTTTCTTCTTCTTAAACGTAGAGAAACAAAAAGATACCCGCCCGCAACCTTACACACCGGTAAACGTGCTGAATCCTGATGGTTCTGTTCGTTTCAATGTTGTTGATACTGTAAACAAACTGGTTGATTTCCTGCGTACGAAATATGGGTATGATCCGGGAGATTTCCTCAACAACCCAGATGATGTTGACCGCATCAATATCAACTCACGTTTTGATTTCAACCTGAACAGGAATAATAAATTAACGATCAGCTACCGTTATACAAATGCTGAGCGTACCAACCCGGCCAGGAGTTCTGCTTCTGCCATCAACTTTGTAAACAGCGCTGAATTCTTCCCATCAACTACCCATTCAGGAAACATTGAGTTGAACAGCAAGCTGAGCAATAAAGCCAACAACAAATTCAGGGTATCATTTACTGATGTTGTGGATGACAGGGGCCCTAAAGGATCTCCATTCCCTAACGTATCCATTTCTTCTTATGATGGCGGCCCTACCATTTCTTTTGGTACCGAACCTGCTTCATCTGCCAACCTGCTGAAGCAAAGGATCATCAACTTCTACGATGCATTCAAATTCTATAAAGGCAACCATGCGATCTCCGTTGGTGCGGATATCGATTTCAACAAATCTTATAATCTTTTCATGAACAGGGCTTACAGTCTTTATACTTATGCCGCCCTGGGCCCGGTTGGTCCAAACCAGATCAACCCACTCACCGCATTCATGGAAGATCGTGGCCCTTCACGCCTCAGGAGAGGATATTCTTTGAGGGATGACAACAGCAAAGGCGGTGATGATGCCGTTAATGCTGCTGCCAACTTCAAATCTGTACGCTTTGGTTTCTTCCTCAATGATGATATCAAAGTGAACGATCAGCTTACACTTACTTTAGGTATACGTGCTGATAAAACAAATTTCACTACCGATGTACCTGAAGACAAATTCTTCAACGACACAGCCCGTGCGGTGATCGCACAGGTATATGACCTGAAGGGCGCTTACTCTGGGCAGAAATTCTCACCGGTATGGCAATTCTCTCCACGTCTTGGTTTTAAACTTAACCTCGATGATGAAGGTGTGATTGTTCGTGGTGGTATTGGTGTATTCGGTGGAAGAACGCCGCTTGTATGGCCTGGTGGTGTTTACCAGAACAACGGTATCACGATCGGCGCTCTTGATACAGCACGTACAACCGGACAGTTAACCGCTGCCGGAACACAATACGGTTTACAACTCAGTGGTCAGCCTGTTACTTTCAGGCCTGATGTGAACAACCAATATACACAATCTGATTTCGGATTGTCGCCATTCCTGATCAGTCCGCAAGGAGATATGAACATCATTGCTAAAAAATTCCACCTGCCTGCTGTACTGCGTACGTCACTGGGTGCTGATAAAAAATTCGGCAATGGCTGGACTGTTAACTTCGATGTACAATACACCAAGAATCTCTTTGAGGTTGATTGGAAAAACGTAAACATTGCTCCTCCTTCAGTTACAACTTCAGGCCCTGGTGCAAGACTCGTTCACTCTGTTACCGGTAACCCGGTAAGGTTTATTTACCGCCCTTACGGAACTACCAATGCTATCAGGAATCCTTACAGCAATGTTATCCTGATCCAGAACACTACAGGTCCGAAAGGCTATTCTTACAATTTCAATGTAGGAATCGAGAAGCAAACCAAAAAAGGTTTAACATTCCAGGCCAGTTATACTTATGGAAACTCCATGGTGTACAACGAAGCTACCAGCTCTATCAATACTTCCAACTGGCAGAACATGGAAGCAGTTAGTTCAAGGAATGCTTTGCCACTTACAAGGTCTGACTTTGATATGGGACACAGGATCTTTGGGCTTGTTTCCAAAAAATTCACTTACCTGAAAGGTCACATGGCCACTACGATCACGTTTGTGTACAATGGCCAGTCTGGAAGTCCTTTCAGCTACACCACATCCGGAGCGGGCATCATCGGCGATGGTGTTACCAACAACGACCTGATGTATATCCCTGCCAGCAGGGCTGAGATGGACCAGATGAGTTTTGTTGCCAATGGTGCTATCACTCCAACGCAGCAAAAAGACCAGTTTGAAGCTTTCATCCAGGGTGATAAATATTTAAGAACACACCGTGGCCAGTTTGCAGAACGCAACGGCGCCAGGGCTCCATTCACCAATATTGTTGATGCCAACATTCAACAGGATTTCATGGTAAAGACCAAAGGCGTTACACATACTTTGTCTGTTCGCCTGGACATCTTTAACCTCACCAACCTGATCGATAAGAATGCCGGTCGCCAGTACTTCTTCAGCTTCGACCAGGCACAGGTGCTGAACGTTGCCAGCTTTACAGGCACCACGCCTAACTATCGTTTCAATGCGCCTCAGTATAATAAAGTAGGTGCTATCAGCGATGGAACTTCTGCTTTCAACAGCAGCCGCTGGAATGGCCAGTTAACAATCAGGTATAGTTTCTGATGATCAACTGATAATCTCCAAAATAAATAAAGCCGATTCGTTTGAATCGGCTTTATCTTTATACAAGTCTTCGCATTTTATTTTCCTTTCCTCTTTCCTCCTTTCTCATTCTTCATTCAAAATTCATCATTCATCATTCATTCCCCCCCATCCCCATCTTAAAAATGCAGGGAATGCCGTGGCCCAGGTTGGAACATCATGCTTACCGTCTTTCAGTTCAAGATAAAATGTGTCTCTGCCCTTTGAATACCCCTTTAGTGTAAGTTCATCGATGAGGCTTACGGTATCGTCGATAGAATCGATCACACCGTTGTTATTACGGTCTGCCGTTTCATCCTTGGTACCCACTTCAAAAAAGAATCTCAGCCAGGGATAATAGCCTCCTTCTCTCACCTGCCTGTGCATGATGCGATCGCGGTTTTCATCAAAATCAGGATCTTCCTGGTCTTTATCTCGCCACCAGAACGAACCGCTGAAAGCACCGCATACATTGAACTCATGAGGATTATTCCACACAATGTCCATGGCACAGAGCCCGCCCAGCGAAAACCCGGCATAAGCCTTTTGTTTAAATGAATAGATGCTGTATGTTTCCCTGAGGAAGGGGATCAGTTCTTCCATCACAAACCTTGTGAACAGGGATGCTTTGGCGCCCCTGCCCTTATAATCAAGAATTTTTGCTGTGCCATATTCGTTCTTACGATCCGGGGCACAATGGATGCCTACGCAAAAAAGAGGCTCCAGTTCTCCATCGGCATTCAGTTTATCGAGGATGTTTTCGAACTGCATGGTTCGCAGGTCCTGGCCATCGTTGATCAGGAGCAGACTTAAAGATTGTGTATTGGTTATATTGGAAGGAATGTAACAGTCAACCTTGATTTCCCTGCCTGCGAATTCAGATGTAATGCTGTGGTTGTTTATGATAATGCGGTTAGTCTTCTCGGCAAACATATCTCCAAAAATAAGAAATGATTGTAATACTGGAAACGGCAGTTTAAATCAAGCCCGGTTATGACTGTGATGAAAAGATGGATAGCCCGAAAAACCTGTAATTACAGTATCCTATGAAATTTACAGGCTTATTTTCCCACTAAAACATAATTTGTTTTTTTGGCACTTAAAAAATACATTTGGTTATAAAACATTTTTTAATCTTTCTCTTCACGTTAAATCAGCATTATGAAAAAAATAGGTGTACTATTCGGCAAGGAAAGAAGTTTCCCACATGCTTTGATCGAAAGGATAAACAGTAAAAACATTCCGGGCATTGTTGCCGAACCGGTAAGGATTGATAAGGTGATGCAGGGAGAAGCAACTGAATATGCAGTTATCTTCGACCGTATTTCACAGGATGTTCCTTTTTACCGTGCGTACCTCAAAAACGCCGCTCTCTGTGGAACAGCCGTTATCAACAATCCATTCTGGTGGAGTGCTGATGAAAAATTCTTCAACAACTGCCTGGCAACAAAGATCGATGTACCGGTTCCTAAAACCGTAATACTTCCTTCCCGTGAATTGCCGACAGATACTTCAGACGAATCATTCTCCAATCTTGCCTACCCGCTCGATTGGGATGGCATTTTCAAATACATCGGTTTCCCGGCATACATGAAACCATTTGCCGGTGGCGGATGGAAAAGTGTTTACCAGCTGAACAGCATGGATGAATTTTTTGAAAAGCATGCAGAAACAGAACAACTGGTAATGATGCTCCAGGAAGAGATCAAGTTTGAAGAATACTACCGTTGTTATTGCATAGGCGGAAAATATGTGCGCATCATGCCTTATGAACCACGCAATCCGCATCACCTACGTTATGTTTCAGATTTCAAACCTTCTGCTGAAAGATACAAACTGATGGAAGACATCGTTCTTCGTATCTGCCGATACCTCGGTTATGATTTCAACACCGTAGAACTGGCAGTTAGAGACGGCGTTCCTTATGCCATCGATTTCTGCAACCCGGCACCGGATGCTGATGTGAACAGCGTTGGACAGGAAAACTTCAACTGGGTAGTGGAAACAGCAGCTACTTTCGCAATTGAAAAAGCACAATCACATGTTGCCGACGCCGATAACCTCACCTGGGGTGAATACATCAAACGCAGTTCGGCCAGGCAAAAACTGTATTAAATGGGAATGGGAAATGCCAGGCTTGATTTACTACCTGTAGATCTACCGGCGTTTCCCTTTTACCAATAACCAATTTCCCGTTTTAAATTATTACGAATGGCAAATCTCTCATACAAACATTTCACTTTAGGAGTTGAGGAAGAATACATGGTGCTCGATCCTGTTACCAAAGAACTCAAGAGTCATGAACAAAAGATCGTTCATGAAGGACACAAAGTGATAAAAGACAAGGTAAAGGCGGAAATGCACCAGGCCGTTGTGGAGGTGGGCACGGATATTTGTGCTGATGTTGACGAGGCTTTTGTAGATGTGGCCACACTTCGTAAAACCATCAGTGGCATTGCAGATGAACTTGGTTTATGGATGGGCGCCAGCGGTACGCATCCCTTCAGCCACTGGGAAAAACAGCTCATCACCGATCATATCCGTTACAGCGAGATCGTGAATGAATTGCAGGAGGCTGCAAGGAGTAACCTGATTTTCGGGCTGCACGTACACGTGGGAATGGAAACAAGGGAAATGGCAATTCACATCGCCAATTCCGCCCGCTATTTTCTGCCGCACATCTTTGCCTTGAGTACCAACTCCCCTTTCTGGGAAGGCAGGATGACGGGTTATAAATCTTTCCGCACAAAGGTTTTCGAAAAATTCCCACGCACAGGTATTCCTGACATGTACGACAGTATCGAAGATTATGATAATTACATCAAACTGCTCGTAAAAACCAACTGTATCGACAATGCCAAAAAGATTTGGTGGGATCTGCGGGTGCATCCATTCTTCAACACAGTTGAGTTCCGCATTTGCGATATTCCCTTAACGGTTCACGAAACCATCGCCATGGCCGGTTTGTTCCAGGCAATATGCGCCAAGTTATACAAGCTCCGCAGCCAGAACCTCAATTTCATGATTTATCCGAGGGCCCTGCTCAATGAAAATAAATTCAGGGCGAGCAGGTATGGCATCGATGGCAATATGATCGATTTTGGAAAAGAACAGGAAGTGAATACCCGTGTACTGATCTATGAGTTGCTTGATTTTGTTGACGACGTAGTTCCGCACCTGGGCAGCCAGCATGCGATCAGCCATGTTCATAAAATACTGGATATGGGAACCGGCGCCGACAGGCAATTAAAAGTATTTGAGGAAACAAAGAGCCTGGAAGCCGTGGCCGAATACATCCACGCCAGTTTTTTACAGGGATTGTAGTTGGCTGAAAACATATTTCACCTTATCTTTGCCGTCCATTAAAAAAAGCTGGCCCCGTAGCTCAACTGAATAGAGCATTTGACTACGGATCAAAAGGTTTCAGGTTTGAATCCTGACGGGGTCACAAAGATTATAGCCTGCACATTCATGTTGCAGGCTTTTTCATATCTTACCATATAAACTTCCGGCACTAATTGCGGATTTTGAATTAAGCAGGTTTACTGTCAGCTAAAATCAAAATACTTATTTATGCACAAAAAAACATTCCTTAAGAATATCTCTATTCCCATATTTATCTTCCTTATATCATGCAATACGCAAACCAGGGAAAACCTGATTGTGGGCACCTGGCTCCCGATAGCTCCCGCTGGCATTAATGCGCCTCAAATGCATATTAAATTTTTGGCCAATAAAATTGCAGTAGCAGAAAGGAATGGACAGAAACCAGCCCCCAGTGATTCAGTTATTTACGAGATCAAGAACGAAGGCAAAACGTTGGTTACAACAGAGAAGTCTGGAAGAATAGATGAAGTTGAAATAGTTAAACTAACTGCCAAAGACCTCATCCTGTTTTCGAAAAAGAACCAGGACACTATCAGGCTGATCAGAGAGTAGAGGCTTCCGGCACATAACTTCTTCAGCATCTGCAAGTACAGCAGGATTACATACCTCAACATACTGCAATACCTTTCGCAAATCGGGTTGAGGCAAATATTTTCCGGCAGCGTGAATATTCACAGTTCAAACGCATGGTTTATAGTATAATTTACAATCCTGCCCTGTCTACCCCTTTACAATATTTATCATGGCTGCTTCCGGTACATTGTTTAGCAAAAGAAAAAACTTATATTCATGTAGGCTCTTAGACTAAACTTTCACCAAACTATTATACCATGAAAAAGTTATTAATGGGAACTGCAATCCTGTCTGCTTTTGCATTAGCCTTAACCCTCGTTCAGATCAGTTGTTCCAAAACAAACGCACAAACGAATTATGATGCAGTAAGTCAAATCAACAAGATCATTTACACCCGCCAGAATATCAGCAGCAGCGCCATGCAGATATGGGTGGCCAATTATGATGGCAGCGGGGCTTCGCTAATACCAGTTGCATTACCTGCCAACCTTACGATTTCAGGAGACCTTGCTTCTTCAGCAGTTCGGCTCTCACCCGACGGTCAAACAATTTTCTTCCTCGCTTACGATAATATAACAACCGTTAGCTCGATCTATTCCTGTAATATTAACGGAAGCAATGTTCAATTGGTGATCCCTCATAATAATACTGATGTTGTAAGAATCGGAGGCGCTTATTAACCCTGTTAATTACGCAGCAACAGGAATGAGATTTTGTTAAACTACCAACCACATCATAAAATTGTAATTACCAAGTCCAGCTGTTGAATCTGTTTGTTTTTCAGCTGATGTAATTATTTAGTGCGGCAAATAACAAGATAACAGTCATAAAAATTAAACTCAACAACCAAGAATGCTTTCGAAAAAGATATGTTTATTTTTAGCCCTTACCCTGGTTGTTCAATTTTCTGTTGGCCAGAATAAAACAGGGAAACTGGCGGCAATCATGAAAGCTTACCACAATTACAATATGTTTGATGGAGCAGTATTAGTTGCCGAAAACGGAACTGTGATTTACAAAGCCGCATTTGGACTGGCGAACCGGGAATGGAATATCCCAAACAGAACCGACACCAAATTCATGCTTGGTTCGATATCAAAACCCTTAACTGCAACCCTCACACTTATCCAGGTTCAGAAAGGCTTATTGAACCTGGACAGCAGCATCGATTCTTACTTACCCGAATTCAAAAACAAACCTGCAGCAAAAGCCACCGTAAGGCAATTGCTTTCCCATACATCGGGTTTACAGAATTATGATATCATCAAGGATTTTTTTCCAAGGATAAGCCGCCAGCAATTTACACGGGAAGATTACCTGGAAGTATTTATTGACTCACCATTGGCATTCAATCCCGGAAGTCGCTTCCTGTACAGCAGTTGGGGCTATTTTACATTAGGCTGCATCATGGAGCGGGTTACCGGTAAAACATACAGTGAACTGATGAGGGATGATATTTTTAAAAAGGTCGGAATGAATAATTCGGGTTCTTACTATCATACGCAGGTTGTAAAGAACAGGGCCACCGGGTACGACTATCAATTTGGCGCATTCACCTCAGCCGATTTCAGGGATCAGAGCAATACCATGGGCACCGGCGATATATATTCAACTGTGGAAGACATGTTTAAATTTCACAAAGCGCTGTCGGATAACACATTCCTGAATAAGGAACTTACAGCGTTGATGTTCACACCCGGCATGGAGCCTGCAAAGTATGGGTTCGGTTGGTTCAATAAACAATTCAAGTACAGCAATACAGACAGTGCAGCTTCCAATTTTCACCTTGGGATGACCGATGGATTCATATCATTTATCAGAAGAATACCTTCCAGCAACAGTATGGTCGTGATATTATGTAATAGCTCTCCTACAGATTTCTTTGGCATCAGCAACAACTTACTCAAAGCGCTTCACAATATTCCTGTGAATATAAAAGAACCTCTTCATAAGAAAATAGAAACCCTGATAGGAAGTATTGGAGCCGAAAAAGCTATTCTTGAGTATAAAAAAATCAAAACAGATACTGTTCATTTTTATACAGATTGGATATCTATGAATTTTTTAGCCCAGCAATTATACGACCTGAAGAGGTATGACGAAGCCAGGGTTGTTGCAGAATTAAATACCGAAGAATTTCCGGATCGGGACCTGGTGATGGTTACCATGGGAAACATATATTCGGCTTTAGGCAAAAAGCAAGATGCTATCCTTTTTTACAAAAAAGCGCTGGAAATAAATCCGGATTATGAAGAAGCAAAAAACAAGCTCAAAGCGTTGAAAGAATAAATCCCAAACCAGTTCGATCTCCCGGCTATATGCCATTCAATTACTTGATTTTATTCTCTGGCATAATCAAGGCGCATAAAAAAAAAGCCTGTTCAGAAAACAGGCTTACAAATTTTATTATCTATAAAATCAAAACGTTCCTTTAAAAGTTCCATTGGTAATGGTTACAACAGAATTATCGGTATCATTACCCAACTGGCCGCTGAAAGTTCCTTCTATCCCGGTTGCATCATTACGGGTAACATTAACGGTAAAACCAGTAGCTGTGGAGCCCCCGGTAACCCATGACTGAGAACCATTGTTGATTGTGAGTGAAAAAGTAATACCGTCAGCCGACCCATCAGTACCCTGGGCATGGTTGCCTACGGATATGCTCAGCGGTAAAATCATCATTCCCTGGTTTACTGAGGCCAATCCTGTTAAAGAACCACTTGCCAGGTTTACAAGTGAACTTGATTTAGCACAGGTGCTCAGCGACAGATCTGAACTGTATGTGCCGGATGCTGCGCCAGAATAAGTGCAACTTATAGCTGATTTGCCCGCCGGTACATTGCTGTTATTGTTTGAAGCAGAATCCTTCTTACAGGAAACAAATAAAAGCCCCAGGGCCAACATCAGTGATACAGATAAAAGTAATTTTCTCATAATTTGTGTTTTACATTTTGAAAGTGTAAAACTCAAAATTCCCGGCGGCTTATCTATACCCTGTG
>JAFDXA010000213.1 GCA_018268185.1 Bacteroidota bacterium | reverse complement strand
AGAAGTAGTTGCCAGTTTGCTTTTCCTGATACCGTACATGAAATAAACTACGAGCCCTATCACCAGCCAGCCGATAAACCAGGCCCAGTTCATGGCGGTCATCCCCGTGAGCAGGTAAAGGCAGGTTATCAAACCCATCAAAGGAATCAGGGAATATTTTTTAACAAAGGCCAGTATTGATAATATGATAGCGCTGATCCAGAATATGATCAGGGACAGATTTGGTGTTGCGAGTTCCATAAAACCGGCTTTTCCTGACTTGTAATCTTCATTGGCGCTGAAATCAAAATTAAACAGGTTGCCGAAATAGTTTTTGGAAAGCACCTGGGCCATGATCATGGCAGCAATAACGATCACGGGAAAAATGAACTGCCCGTTGATATATGGCAGGTGAAATCTTCCCTCTACTTTTTCTTTCGGGGGAATCAGTAATACACCACCGCACACCAATACAAATGCAAACAAGGTTGCAATGCTGGTGAAATCAAGCACAAATGTTTTATCGGTAAACAGAATCGGCACACCAACAACAAGCCCTGTAACAATGGTTGAGAAAGATGGTGTTTTGTATTTTGGATGGATCTTCTGAAATACCGGCGGCAGCAAACCATCGCGGCTCATGCTCATCCAGATACGTGGTTGCCCCATCTGGAATACCAGCAATACGCTTGTCATGGCCACAACTGCACAGATCGCCACAAGGAATTGCATCCATCCAACATTCAGGTTTTGAGGTTCAAATATGAATGCCAGTGGATCACCTACACCATCAAAATTCCTGTAGTTAACAGCACCCGTGAGCACCAGTGTAAGTAAGATATAAATGATGGTACAAATAACCAGCGATAACACCATTCCTCTTGGCAGATCCCGTTGTGGGTTTTTACTTTCTTCTGCCAATACGCTCACCGCATCGAAACCGATATACGCAAAGAACACGCCTGCCACTGCAGCCATCACTCCACTGAAACCGTTCGGCATAAATGAATGCACCCCCTGGTCATTGGTGGGAGTCCAGTTTGCTGTTAATCCATTTGAAAAAACAAAATAACCGCCAACGATGATTATCAAAGCAACCACGCCAAGTTTGAGCAACACCATGATGTTACTGAAATTGCGGCTTTCTTTTATCCCACGGTAAACCAGGTAGGTTATCAGCAAGTTGATCACCAATGCAGGCAGATCGAAAATTATTCTCAGTCCACCGATGATCGGCGCCTTGTTCCATGCGGCAATGTCATCAGCATTGGTTCCGCCTTCGGTGATCGTATGCTTTGCTTCCATGTAACTGGTAGAAAGATATTCAGGTATATGGATATGTACTTTATCGAGGAAAGAAGTGAAATAATCACTCCAGCTATACGCCACGTAAATATTCCCGATTGAATATTCCATAATCAATGCCCAGCCAATGATCCAGGCAAACAGTTCGCCGAAACTGGCATAAGCATAGGTATAAGCACTTCCTGCAACAGGAATACGGCTTGCAAATTCAGAATAACAGAAAGCTGTGAATGCACATGCGATGGCTGTAATAATGAACAGGATAATCACACCGGGGCCGCCGTTAAAAACAGCGCCACCCAGGCTACTGAAACTACCGGCTCCCAGGATCGCTGCAATACCAAAGAATGTAAGGTCACGAACACTGAGTACTCTTTTCAATCCACCGCCACCATGTGAATCATCTCCACCCTCTGCCAGTATACTGGAAATATTTTTTCTCCTGAATAAGGAATTGCTCATTTGATTGTTTGTTTATCCAGTTAAAATAGGGAAATATCCGTTAATGAAGAAATATGACCTTGTGAATATGCAAGCCTCGGTTATTTATCACGCTGCAGCAGGTATTTCGCCAGCACTTCGAGCTCTGTTTTGCGTGATGAAAGCACAGCAATATCTTCCAGGTGCTTCATAGCTTCCCGGTAGTATTTATCCTTAAGTTCTTCTGCCCATGCATCTACTTTACAATCGCGGAATATCTTCAGTACTTTTTCTACCTTTTGCTTTTTTGCTTCATCAGCTTCCGGAACCGATTTCATCAATTCGTTCAATTCTGCTTTCTGTTCGGCCTTTGCCACATCCAGCGCATGGATCATCAGAAATGTTTTTTTATTTACGATAATATCGCCCCCCGGCTGCTTACCGAATTTTTCCGGATCACCAAATGCATCCAGGTAATCATCCTGAACCTGGAATGCGATGCCGAGTTTTTTCCCGAACTCATAAAGATGTTGTTGATTGGCACCACCGGCTCCGCCCAATATGGCTCCCATCTGCATACTGGCAGCCAGCAATACAGATGTTTTAAGGGTAATCATTTTTTCGTACGCCTCAAAACTCACTTCACTCTCTTTTTCAAAATCCATATCCATCTGCTGGCCTTCGCATACTTCCCTGGCTGTTTTATTGAACAGGGAGATGATCTTCTGCAGGTGAAGAGGCTTGATCTTGTTGATATAATCATAAGCGGCTACCAGCATCACATCTCCAGCGAGCAATGCTGTTGATTCGCCGTATCTGGTATGTACAGTTTCCATGCCGCGGCGCAAGGGCGCTTTGTCCATAATATCATCATGTATCAGGCTGAAATTATGGAAGAGTTCAATAGCTGCCGCTACTTCATAGGCATCAGCATCGATCTCATCAAACAACTCATTTCCCATTAACACACAAACAGGCCTCACCCGCTTACCTCCTATCTTTAATATATACTGTGAAGCATCATAGAGGTTTTGCGGCTCACCGGGAAAATGCCGCTTATTAAAACGTTGTTCGAAATTTTGAAGTAAGACTGAAAAAGATTGCATGTTCTTTTAAAATATTGCTGAGTATTTGCTGTAATTATTTTTTGGCCTTGGCCTTTTTCTTTACCGGGCCGGCTGTTTTGGGTTCATCAGGAACCCAATGATAATCAAGTTGACGCTTGGCCAGGTTGGCTGCCACTACTTTGATCATTACTTTATCACCCATCCTGAACTTTTTGCCGCTGCGTCTTCCAACAAGTGAATAGTCATTTTCATCGTGCCAGAAATCATCATAATCGCTGAGGTCCCTGATGCTTACAAGTCCTTCGCATTTATGTTCAACTGTTTCTACCCAGAATCCGAAACTGGCCACGCCGCTGATCACTCCATCAAATTCATCACCCACAAACTGCTGCATGTACTGAACCTGCTTGTATTTGTTGCCGGCCCGTTCTGCCTCCATGGCTGCACGCTCCCTGTCGCTGCAATGCTTGCATTTCTCTTCCATCTTCTTATCTACCTGCACCTGCTTGTCGAGACATTGCTGCAGTATCCTGTGAACCATTATATCCGGGTAGCGACGAATAGGCGATGTAAAATGACAATAGTTTTCAAAACCCAAACCGTAATGCCCAACATTCTCTTTTGTGTAGATGGCTTTGGCCATTGTTCTGATGCCTAACTGCTCAAGCACGTGCTGCTCAGGTTTACCGCTGACTTCTTCCAGTAATTTGTTGAAGGAAGCTGCGATCTCTTTTTCATTGTGAATATCGAACTTATAACCGAACTTCTTTGCATAAGCAGCAAATGCCTTCAGCTTTTCTTCATCGGGTGTATCATGAATCCTATAGGGAAACGGCAATGGTTCTTTATTGATCTTCACTTTCGAAACATATTCCGCAACGGTTCTGTTGGCCAGCAACATGAACTCTTCGATCAGTTTATGCGCCTCCTTGCTCTCTTTGATAACGATACCGATGGGCTTTCCTTTTTCATCAAGTTTAAATTTCACTTCCTGTGAAGAGAAGTTGATGGCACCATTATCGAATCGCTGTTTGCGGAACTGCTGTGCCAGGTCGTTCAGCAACAGGATCGGTTTGAAATGCAGGCCGTCTTTTGTTTCAATGGTCTGTTGAACTTCTTCATACGTGAACCTGTGGTTACTGTGTATGATCGTACGGCCGATCCATTTGTGTTTGATCTCTGCCCTGTTGGTGATCTGGAAGATTACGGAAAATGTGTATTTATCTTCATTCGGCCTTAATGAACAGAGTTCGTTGGATATTTTTTCCGGAAGCATCGGGTTCACCCTGTCTGGCAGGTATACACTGGTTGCCCGCTGGTAAGCAGCTTTGTCCAGTATGCTGCCGGGTACCACAAAGTGACTCACATCGGCAATATGTACGCCGATCTCATAACATCCGTTATCAAGGTTGCGGATGGAAATGGCATCATCAAAATCCTTGGCATCAACGGGGTCGATGGTAAAAGTGAGTATATCGCGGCAATCCTTTCGTTTCATGGATTCTTCACGGGTTATCCTCCCGGAAAGTTTCATCGCCGCACTCATAACATCATCGTCAAAAGAAAGGGGAAAGCCTGCATCAATGATGATTTCTTTCATTGCCATATCGGCTTCATCTTCCGCCTTGATCACTGAAATTACTTCTGCGATGGGTTTCTTGTCAGACTTATCCCATTTTACCAGCCTTGCCAGTACACGATCACCATGCACCGCCCCGTTCAGCTTTTCCGAAGGAATAAAAAAATCAGGGATGGGTTTATCACCTGAAATCACCAGGAATGCAACGTTCCTGTTTATCTCTATATCTCCAACAAAATCTACCTGTTTTCTTTCGGCGATATCAACCACAACACCTTCGGTTCTTTTTCCCCTTCCTTCTTTGGTTACCTGTACCCTGACCATGTCGCCATGAAATGCCTTGCCAAAATCATTGGGCTTAACCAGTATATCCTGCTCCAGTCCATCCACAATAACATACCCCATTCCGCTCCGGCTGATATCCAGCTTCCCCTTATACATTTTCACACGGGAGGATTTAGAATCCTTTTTTTTCTTGTTACTCATACAGTTGTTTATATAGTGGCAACGGTTTACCCAGGAAGCCATTTAGTATTGCAATGTACGCAAATTGAAGGGATTAGGGTACTGTTGTGTGAAGATGTGGAAATTTGAGAATGCCTGTTAATTTGAATATGTGGGAATATGAAACTGAGGTAATGATAAGCCGATACTACCTCGTCAGCATATTTCATTCTTAATGCTAATTTATCTAATCCCATTTTCTACTTGCCATTCCCCACTATTCTTTCCCCATTCACCACTATCCTTCTTGTCTGCTATCTTTATACTCATAATTCTGCAATGAAGATCATAACCCGAACAGTATGGATACTATCGTTGGTGAGCCTGTTTACAGATATTGCCAGTGAAATGCTGTACCCGGTAATGCCCTTGTTTCTGAAAGACATTGGGTATTCTGCAGTTTTCATTGGCGTGCTGGAAGGTGTGGCCGAAGCTATTGCGGGCATCAGCAAAAGTTATTTTGGAAAGCGCAGCGATGCGATGGGAAAAAGACTTCCATTTGTTCAGTTGGGTTACGGTTTCAGCGCTATCAGCAAACCATTGCTGGCATTCTTTGCTTATCCTTTATGGATCTTTTTTTGCCGTACGCTCGACAGGCTGGGCAAGGGAATAAGAACCGGCGCCAGGGATGCCATGCTAAGCGATGAAAGTACAGCTGCTACCAGGGGCCGCGTTTTCGGATTTCACAGGGCGATGGATACATTGGGCGCCGTGATGGGGCCTGCAATTGCCCTGGTATACCTGTATTATCACCCGCGTGCATACACAACACTATTTATAATTGCATTTGCCCCCGGGCTATTGGCATTGCTGAGTACATTGCTTATAAAGGAGAAAAAGAAAGCTGTTTCGGAAAAGAAAGAGATCGCTCAACCCAGGCTGTTTGCTTTTTTTTCTTA
The DNA here is from genome assembly GCA_018268185.1 of Bacteroidota bacterium. Taxonomy (GTDB): domain Bacteria; phylum Bacteroidota; class Bacteroidia; order Chitinophagales; family Chitinophagaceae; genus Ferruginibacter. The sequence goes on along the minus strand of JAFDXA010000213.1, from coordinate 487 downwards.
CTGGAAGAATAGCCCGGTTGCATACAGAAAACTGGTAATCGGCTTATTATTGTTCGCTTTGTTCAACAGTTCGGATGTTTTTCTCTTATTGAAAATGAAAGAAAGCGGTTTAAACGATGTATCATGCATCGGCATATATATATTCTACAACCTGGTATACGCACTTTGTTCTTATCCCCTGGGAATGATGGCTGATAAAGCCGGACTGAAAAGAATATTCCTACTCGGGCTTGTTTTATTTGCCATGGTGTACGCAGGCTTTGCATTCAACAACAGCATGTTCATTTTTGTACTGATGTTTGCAGTTTATGGTGTTTATGCAGCCGCTACCGAAGGCATCAGCAAAGCCTGGATAAGCAACCTGGTGCCAAAAAATGAAACCGCTTCAGCGATCGGTACCTACAGCGGTTTGCAGAGTATCTGCAGCCTTATTGCGAGCAGCCTGGCGGGAATCATTTGGTATAAGTTCGGCGCTACTGCCATGTTT
>JAFDXA010000212.1 GCA_018268185.1 Bacteroidota bacterium | reverse complement strand
GTATTCATCGAACCGGCCGGCTAAAAAGGTTTTGTAAAAATCTGCATTGGTATAAATGATGGGTTTTACCCTGCATTTTTTTTCTACCAGCAGCAGCCAGTCGGCAACACGCTGCTGCATATCGCTTACCGAAGTTCCGTTCATCTGTTCAATATCAAGCACTGGTGGCAGATCGCCTTTCTGCAGTTTTACCATCTGGAGAAAATTTTCAGCCTGTGCTTTACCACTCCTGCTTGCTGTGAAAAAATGATAGGCCCCACGGGTAATTCCGGCCTGCTGTGCATTGAACCAATTACGCCGGAAATTGTTATCAATCCTGTCTGTGCCCTCTGTAGCCTTGATAAATGCAAAACCGATCTTTACATTCTTTACCTGCATCTGCTTTACATCATCCCATGAAATATGCTGCTGGTACCTGCTTACATCAATACCATGAATACGGTAGTTGACCGGTATATCAATACCAAATTCCGTATAATGTTTAAATGTAGGTTTGTAATAAAGATCACTGATATAATAAGACGCCATCGCCAGCAGTACCAACGCAATTAATGTGATCAGCATTGGCCTGGTAAGGTTTCTCTTTCGCTTCTTTGCCATTCTGGTTTTCTTATCGGAGCAGTTTTTTTGTATATGAAAAATCTCCTGCCTTTATTTTCAGGATATAAATTCCTTTTGCCAAATTTCCTGTATTTAAAGAAATAATTTCACTGCCGTTGACCAATATTATATTTTGTTTAAGAACGAGCTGGCCAGCTGCATTGTATAATCTCAGTTCTGCAGAAGGCTGATTGAAATCGTGCAGGTAAACCGTAACCGGATCCTGCAACGGGTTAGGATAAATTTCAACAGCAGGGGTTCCTGTTCCGGGGAATACTGTTTTTGAAGCTGTGTTATTCCAGGAAAGAAGCCAGTACTCAGGATCGATCAAAACGGTATCTGGTTTAAAACCGATATTGCGGGTAAATATTTCGTTGTTAACGCTGTTATCAACAACAACTGTTTTTTCCTGTGTTGCATTGATGAATTTTAAAGGAACCAGCATTGCATAAAATCCAACAGATGGATGTGAGGTGGTTTGACTGATCCTGAATTTTACACTGTTGCTTCCCAGTTCAGACCAATCAACATGGTAACTTGGGTAACCTTCACCTTCATACCATTGTTTGAAAAAAACAGTAAGATCCTGCCCGCTTTCAGCTTCCAGGTTTCTTTTCAAGTCTGTTGTTCTTGCAAAACCATAAGCAACTGCAGGATCCTGCTGGTAACGCCTGATGCCTTTGAAGAAAACAGAATCCCCCAGTTTGAAGCGCAGCATTTGCACCAGGTAAGATCCTTTATCATAAGAAAGCCTTCCATCGAAGATTCTTCCAACATTGGTTGTATCATCGACCTTAACAGAACCGTTGGGTATTGATGCGATACTGCTTACAACAGACCGGCGGGTATTGATAATATCAGCCGGGTATTTCTGTTCCATATAAAATCTCGCCAGGTAAGTGGCGAACCCTTCGTTCAGCCAGATATCTTCCCAACTTCCGCAGGTGATCTTATCCCCAAACCATTGATGACCTAATTCATGAGCAATGAGTCCCTCGCCTATGCTCACAACAAATGTTGATGTCTGGTGTTCCATTCCTCCACCCCAGCCGAACTGCACATGCCCGTATTTTTCTTTGATAAAAGGATAATCACCAAAATATTTATGGAACAGTTTTAACGCATCCAATACATTTTGTGTACCCGCCTGGAATGAAGCCTGGTCTTCCGGGTAACAATAAGTAACCATCGGTAATGTGATATTGCCTACATCCACCGAATTATTGAATACTGCATAATCTGTAATGGCCATGCAGATAAGGTAAGAGGCGATCGGGTAACGATGCTTCCAGTGTGTTACTCTTTGTGTTCCTCCGTTAATAATATTCTCTGATTGCAGCAATCCATTACTGGCAGCTTTGTAAGCAGCCGGGTTTGTAATAATTATATCAATAGAATCCGCTTTATCATCCAGCCCGTTTTTACATGGCCACCAGTCGCGTGCACCATAAGGTTCGCTCAGGCTCCACAATACCGGTGTTGTTCCGTTGTGTACAGACTGAATGAAAGAACCGAAGCCGGTATTTGCCGGGATTCCCTGGTAATAAATGCTGATAGAATCGATCACACCGGCGTTAACAGTTCCTGCAAAATTTACCTGCAGTGCGTTGGTTGGTTGCGAAAATGAAAGCAATGCGCCGCGTTGTTTTACACTGTCGGCAACCAAAGACGACATCATATCCAATGTAATGTCGCCTGATGCCTGGAGTATCTTATAGTAAACAGTAATCTTTCCTTTTATATATCTCACAGAAGGATCAAGTTCCCATTCACAGCGATAATACTTCACATCAAAATTTTCTGATGCTGCTGAAGCGCCTCTGGCAAACAACAATCGTTGGTGGGTCAGTTGCTCCTGTATAGCTATATCGTGCGTTTGCTTGCAGAACTCCTGTCCGTATGAAAATGCAGATACGAGAAGTAGTACAGAAAGTATTTTGAGGTACATTGGTAAAATTTATATACGTTAATAGAATCGCAAAGTTGATCAAATTAAATAAAAGGGCAATAAAATTGACGCCGGTGCGTTTTAGCTAGACCCTTCCGTGAAACGAATGTTTTACAGGGGTTATTTTGTCATCCAATAATAACCTGATGTTGAAAACACCAATTTCAAAAGCATTTGCTTTGGCCGCATTTTTTTGCATGCCTGCATTGTGCAGCATTGCATCACCTGGCTTCGATCCATCCGACACAACAAAAAAAGATCTGCTGCTTGCAGCAAGCACCCGTAAAACGGAACGCATCGTGATCCTCAAAGAGGCGAATGTAGAATTTCCGTCCATCCTTACGGGCAATGAAGAACAATCAATAGACTACATTGAAAAATTTTCTGTTGCCCGCAAAGCTTATCTTATCCGTACTTATAACAGGAGTAAGAAACTATTCCCGAAAGCTGCAGCGATCCTGAAAAAATATAATGTACCACAGGAGTTTAAAGTTTTGATGGCGCTGGAAAGCGGTTTTAATCCAAATGCGGTGTCATCTGCAGGCGCTGTGGGCTATTGGCAGTTCATGGACGAAGTGGCCCGTGAATATGGTTTGAGAATTGCAGCAGGGCAGAAGGCAGAAAAAGAAGAAAAATCAAAAAAGAAAAAAGATAAGTCAAGAAAAGAAAAAAAGGAAAAGAAAGCCGCCAAAGCTACACTTGCTGACGACAGGAAAAACTTTGTCCGCTCCACGCATGCGGCAGCACGTTACCTGAAAGATCGTGGCCGTAACCTCAATAATGATTGGCTCCTGATCGCTGCCAGTTATAATTGTGGTGTTGGAAATGTATGGAATGCCATGGAGCGCAGCGGCAAAGCCAACCCAACTTTCTGGGACATTAAAAATCTACTGCCTGCAGAAACCAGGGCTTATGTAATGAACTTCATAGCATTGAATGTAGTGTTCAACAACTATGAGAAATTCATAAACGACAAACTCACTTTTAAACCGGAGGTTTGCAAAGAGATAGAAATGGAAGAAGTGCCGCCGGTAAGCTCCAACGCAATACTATAAGCGAGATATATTGAAACTGGATGCCCGAATGATCATTCATTTGGGCATTCGTTTTTATGGCCGGCGCCACTGGGAAAATAGCAGTATTTTTGTGCTGTGCCTGCATTTAATTTCAATGATACCACGAACTTTATCGGTAAGTTAACACTGCCCCGTATCTGGAACGGTATAAAAGTATTTTCAAGTTTCCAGCTGAGCAGGTTGCTGAACAAGCCCATCCAATGGGGTTTACCTGTTTCCATTTCTTTTGAGCCAACCACAAGCTGTAACCTTCGTTGCCCCGAATGCCCAAGTGGCCTGAGGGAATTTACAAGGCCTACCGGCATGCTTAAAAAAGATTTTTTCCGCGAAACGATTGATGACATTCACAGGCATTTGCTGTATCTCATTTTCTATTTCCAGGGCGAACCCTATCTTAATCCTGATTTCCTGGAGATGGTGAAATATGCTTCTTCAAAAAAAATATATACCGCTACTTCTACCAATGCACATTATCTCACCGATGAAGCAGCCCGCAAAACAGTGGAAAGTGGCTTAGACAGGCTGATCATATCCATAGATGGAACAACGCAGGATGTTTACCAGCAATACCGTGTTGGTGGTAAGCTTGACAAAGTGCTGGAAGGTACCCGCAATATTGTTAAATGGAAAAAGCAACTCAACAGCAAAACGCCTTTTATATTTTTCCAGTTCCTCGTGGTAAAACCGAATGAACACCAGGTAGAAGACATAAAAAAACTGGCAAAGGAGATCGGGGTGGATGAAGTTCGTTTCAAAACGGCCCAGGTATATGATTTTGAAACCGATCCTAACCAGCTCATCCCGGCAAATGATAAGTTCAGCCGGTATAAAAAAACAAAAGACGGCACTTATATTGCAAAAAATAAACTGGCCAATCATTGCTGGAAACTCTGGCATGCCAACGTGATCACATGGGATGGGCTCGTTGTTCCCTGTTGCTTCGATAAAGATGCCATGCACCAGCTCGGCAATCTCAGAACCCAATCGTTCAGGGAAATATGGAACAACAGCAATTACAAACAATTCAGAACAGAGCTCATGGCGGGCAGGAAGAACATCGACATCTGTTCCAACTGCAGCGAAGGTGTTTCTGTGTGGAAATAACTAATTGCGTATGAATATCAGTTTTAATGATCGTTTAAAACAGTTGCTTTTACTGGCGCTTATCGTTTTCCTTGCATTTGTGCTGCTGCACCAGTTACGGTTATTCATTCCCGGTATGCTGGGGGCTGTTACCCTGTACATACTCAGCCGTAATCTTTATTTTCAACTTATTTATCATCGTAAATGGAAAAAGGGCTTAACCGCATTACTGTTCATCCTCGGCTACCTGGTGATCATTGCCATACCGGTATATGCCAGTATCAAAATGGTTGCGCCTAAGATCAATGCCATGCTCGAAAACCAGGAGCAGATCAAGAACAGCATACAGCTGATATCTGTAAAAGTCTCTGAACTTACGGGCTTTGAATTATTATCAGATGAAACATCACAGGATCTTACCAAACAGATATCATCATTTATTCCCGG
>JAFDXA010000211.1 GCA_018268185.1 Bacteroidota bacterium | reverse complement strand
CAATGCCTGCTTTTGTTATTTGATCGAGCAGTTCAACCGATTGTTTGAATGAGGCACCTTCCTTTTCTTTGATCAGGATCATAAGCTCCTTTTCTTTGGTACGTGATTTTTCATTTGCAATGATATTGCTGATGCCATCAAGCGTGCAGCCCTGCATATTACTGCAATCATGATCCTGGTAATAATAATATCCTTCGCCGGTGATAATAATATTAAGTGCCTTATCTACTACCAGCGAAGCTTTTGGATCATTAACAGCATCTTTCAGGGCATCAGATGATGCTTTGGATTGCTGCAGTGATTTTAGCAGTTCGGCAACCGCTTCTTTCTGCTCATTTTCATTGTACCTGTTGATAAGATAAAATGCAGCACCGGCAATGGCGGCGCCGACTATCATCCCGGTTATAAATTTTTTCATGCTGCTGTTCGATATGCTTTGATCAATACACTGTTTTTCTTTTGCCATTTTCAAAATCCTTGAAAATAAAAGCGCCCAGTTTATCGAGTGATGCAAAGAATGCTTTTCCGTTGTTTGTTTCAGTGAACTCCTGCACAAAACGCTGCAGGTATGGATCACTGGCGATCATAAAAGTGGTGACAGGTATCTTCAGCTTTTTGCATTGTGTTGCGAGACTGAGGCAACGGTTCAGTATTTTCCTGTCAACACCAAAACTATTCTTGTAATATTTCTTCCCGATCTTCAGGCAGGTAGGCTTGCCATCTGTGATCATGAATATCTGTTTATTCGGGTTGCGCCTTCTTCTTAAAATATCCATAGCCAGTTCGAGGCCCGCTACTGTGTTGGTATGATAAGGGCCAACCTGCAGGTAAGGCAGGTCTTTTACTTCAATCGTCCAGGCGTCGTTTCCGAATACAACAATGTCGAGTGTATCTTTCGGGTATTTTGTCTGGATCAGTTCACTTAGTGCCATGGCAACTTTTTTGGCAGGCGTTATCCGGTCTTCTCCATACAATATCATGGAGTGGGAGATGTCGATCATCAATACCGTTGATGTCTGTGATTTGAAATCTGTTTCCCTGATCTCAAGGTCATCTTCGTGCATCCTGAAACTGTCGATGCCATGATTGATCTGTGCATTCCTGATGGACGCAGTGAAGTCGATCTGTTCCATGGTATCACCGAACTGGAAAGGTCTTGTTTCGGGATTGATCTCATCACCATGCCCCGGTTTAAAAGTATTGTGGTTGCCCTGTTTTGTTTTCTTCAGTTTTCCGAAAATTTCTTCCAGGCTTCTTTTGCGGATACCCTGTTCTGTTTTCGGGGTTATTTTTATGTCGCCGGTTTGTGGGTTATCATCAATGTATCCTTTTTCTCTCAGTTCTTCCAGGAAGTCGCCGATGCCATAATCATCATCAGTAAGTTCATATTGTTTGTCCAGTTCATTAAGCCATTGCATAGCTTCATTGAAGTCGCCGCTGGTATGTGTGAGCAACTGCATGAACAGGTCGAGCAGTTTATCGAACCTGTTTTTACTGTTTTCGTTTGGATCGTATTTTGAGAAATTGAAACTGCGCATGAGAAGTGTTAAGCTTTGAACTATATATGTTCATTTACAAATTTACGTAACAAACATCCAGTTCGTTTTGTTGTTTGGTTAAATAAAAAGTCCCGCTTTAAACGGGACTTTTATATTGATCTGTTTTAATGTTTCGGGCTATCGGGTTTAACAGCTTGTGTTTTTATCTCCCCGCTATTTTCAACAACAGGAGGCTGGTTTTTGAATTGCTGTTCCATTCCCATGAGTGCTTTCAGTAGGTTGTCGTTACGTTCTTCCTCGGTACTTAAGAAATCACGCTTGGTGTCTGAAAGACTCTGGTAGTAGATTGCTTGTTGTTCCATATCTTTTTTAACCTCCCTGCTTATTTTCTGGGCGAGTACCGTATCGCCGGCTTTGTAAGCGGCATACATGAACTGGAGTGCGATCTGGTTGTGCTGTTGCTGGCGGCTCACCATACCATAGGGGAAATTCTGCTCAAGCATCATATTATCGCAACGGTGCAGTAGTTTTTTAGCGTCTTCTTTCCTGTTTGCATCTGCCAGGTTACCGGCAGCCTGTGCATAAGCCAGCCTGATGCTGTTCAGGTGCCTGCGGTTTTCTTCATCAAAATAAACACCGGGTTTATCTGCATTTCCGAAAACAAATTTGTTCATCAGTTTGTCCATCATCCAGTCTTTGTTAACATCGTTGTTCTGGTTCATTACCGGAACAAGCCTGTAACTCAAACCATCCTGGCGCAGGTAATCACCAAAACCTAGTTCGCCATAAGGAGAAGTGAAATAGATGGGCCGTTTCCATTTGTTTGCAGCGATGATGTTCAGGATTGCTGCATCATTTTTATACAATACTGATTTAGGGATATCAAACTTAACCTCACTCAGCACACTGTCATCAGCATTCACTGTTTTATTCTGACGAACAAGATTCACATCAACAGGTATTGATACTTTTTTAGAAGGATAGATATTCAGCATACTGCCATCCCGGCCGGCTTCCATTTTTGAAGGGTCGTCACTTCCTGCGTAATCCTTCATCATGCTGTACAGATCCATGTATTGATTCGGATCAACGCCTGCTTTCGGCGCATTGAATATTACGTCCCTGGTTGAACCTTCAATCTGTGCAGCACTCCAGATCGGGTCGATCGGGTCGCTGTTATTAACTTTATACCTGAGTTGGTTGATGTACCAATCTGTTCCCAACAGGCTGCTGTTTATCACCCTTACATCCGTTCTGATACCCTGTACTTCCTGTGCATACCACAGCGGATAGGTATCATTATCACCAAATGAAATAAGAATTGCGTTGGGTGCACAGCTTTCGAGGTAATCGGTGGCCAGGTCCCTTGCGAGTACTTTATTACTCCTGTCATGATCATCCCATTCCTGGTTGGCCATGATAACCGGAACCAATAATGTACAAATCGCTCCAGCTATATAATTGGCTGTGCTGAGTTTTTTCACAGCAGGCATGAGCAGGTCGGCAACATACAATACTCCCAACCCGATCCAGATAGCGTAAGCATAGAATGATCCAACATAAGCGTAGTCACGTTCACGTGGCTGGTTGCCTGCCTGGTTGAGGTATACACAGATGGCGAAACCGGTAAAGAAGAAGAGGAGTCCGGTAACAAGGGCATCCCGATTGTCTTTCTTATACTGGAAGTATAAACCGAGTAAACCTAGAATGAAAGGAAGGAAGTACAAGCTGTTGTTTGCTTTGTTGTGCTTGATACTGTCGGGCAGCATATTTTGGTTTCCAAGACGTGCATTATCTATGAACCCGATACCTGATTTCCAGTTGCCATCCCTCACATTGCTCATCTGTATACCCTGTATATCATTCTGCTTGCCGGCAAAATTCCACATGAAGTAGCGCCAGTACATCCAGTTGATCTGGTAGTTCCAGAAGAACCCGATGTTTTCGGACATGGTTGGCGAGCGATCCCAGTTACCCTGCTTGTCTCTGGAGATACCGGCCCAGGCAGCATAATAGTCGGCATGCCCTTGGTCGTTGCTTTGATCCCACATGCGGGGGAAGAAGTGCATGTCTTCGGGTGCATATACATATTCGACTTTACGGCCATTCTTTTCATATTTGCCGTTCGACTTAATATATATATCTGTTGTTTTACTCTCCTGGATATCGGCAGTGAAATCCTGTCCGTATAAAATCGGCCAGTCGCCATACTGTTCACGACTAACGTAACCAACAAGGCTCACAGGGTTATCTACATTGAACATATCCACGGAAGGATCGGCACTGCTGCGGATCATCGTTGTAAAGTATGTTGAATAACCCAGCAGCATGAAAACGAAACTCCACAACCCGAGTTTGAGAAAGTTCCAGTTCTTTTTATCGGCGATGCGAAGGCCGAAGAATACCACGATGGCCATCAGCACAAAGAAGAAAGCAAAGCCTGAGAAGAAAGGCATGCCGAAATCGTTTACGAAAATAACATCAAGGTTGCCGGCGCCTTTGATGCTCCATTGGATCACAGCTTTCTGGGTAAGACCAGTGATGAGGCAGCCAATGATGAAAGCCATTACGGTTCCCCATTTGGTAACCTTATAGCGCTTGAAATAATAGATCATTACGATGGCTGGGATCGTGAGAAGATTCAAAAGGTGAACACCGATCGATAAGCCCATCAGGTAAAATATAAGAATGATCCAGCGGTCTGCTTTTGTAAAATGGCCTTTCATGCCTTGCTCTTCTTCTTCAGTAACATTGTGTTCCCATTTCAGCATGGCCCAGAATACTACTGCAGTGAAGAAAGATGAGAGAGCGTAAACCTCACCTTCAACAGCGCTGTACCAGAATGAATCAGAAAATGTATAAGCGAGGCTTCCAACGATGCCTGCGGCCATAACGCCGATGATCTTGTCGTTAGAAAGTGGAAGATTGTCTTTTTGAACGATTTTCCTGGCGAAGTGGGTAATGCTCCAGAACAGGAACAGTATGGTAAAGCCACTGGCCAGGGCGCTCATCAGGTTGATACCCGTAGCGGCATGCTGCGGATCGAACGGAACCATAAACAAACGGCCGATGAGCACAAAAAGCGGTGCACCGGGCGGGTGAGGAATCTGGAGTTTGTATGCACTGGATGCGAACTCACCGCAATCCCAAAAGCTGCCCGTGGCCTCCATAGTCATGATATACACAGCACAGGCTACGATACAAACTACCCAGCCGGTAATGTTGTTGATACGCTTAAAATTCATATGGTTGTTAGTTATAAGTGGGCAAATATAATCATGTTTACTGTTGGGGAGCAGCGGTATATCCTTTTTTGCATTTTTTTTGTGGGGCTGCAGTTTGTAAGCATGAAGTGAACCTGGGAACAGCCAGATGGTGATCAGCATAACATCATCAATGCTCGTCAACTTGAACTTCCAACCCTTTAACCTCCAACTGGTAACGATCCCCGATATTTGCTTCTATGAGAAAAGCGTTTGTTCAGCTTCATATTGCTGTTTTCCTGGCTGGTTTTACGGCGGTATTGGGGCGATTGATAGAACTCAATGAAGGGTTACTGGTATGGTGGCGCATGCTGATAACGGTAGCAGTACTGGCCGCTTTGATGTTCTACAGGAAACAGCTTCACAGGATCGCTTTGCCTGATCTGCTGAAGATCGCCGGTGTTGGGGCCATAATCGCTGCCCATTGGGTGGCTTTTTATGGGAGTGTGAAATACGCCAATATCTCTGTGGCCCTGGTATGCTTTTCATCAACAGGATTTTTCACTGCTATATTCGAACCGCTGATATTGAGGAAAAAGATAGTGCCTGCAGAATTGATGTTGGGCATCATGGCCATTGCAGGTATTTATATCATCTTCGATTTTCATCCGCAATTCAAAATGGGGATCGTATTTGGAATACTGGCAGCAATGGGCAGCGCCATTTTTCCTATATTCAACAAGCAACTGCTCATAAGATTTTCACCACGAACACTTACATTATATGAACTGGGATCGGGCTGGGTTGTACTTTCTGCTTTGCTTCCTTTTTACCTGCACTATTTTCCGGCTATATATTACAGGCCAACTTTTGCCGATTGGGGGTGGCTGCTGATTCTGGCCATTTTGTGTACGGTAGTGAGTTTTGATCTTCAGCTGAATGCTTTGAGGAAGATATCAGCATTCACTGCTAACCTTACCTACAACCTGGAGCCTGTTTATGGCATCTTGCTGGCTTTTGTATTCTTCCGGGAGAATAAAATGTTTCACCAGGAATTCTATATCGGGCTGGCATTGATAATGCTGGCCATTGTGCTGCAGATGTGGCGGGTGATAAAAAACAGGGGGTAAGTGGATAATGGTAAATGGGTAGTGGGGAGAGAATAGTCAAGAGGATACTTGTTTTCTTTACATCCAGTATCCAGCATTTAGCATCCTGTTCTTTACAAATAAACCACCTCATGTTCTACTTTAGCAAATGCCTTGAACATGGCACTTACGCCGCAGTATTTTTCGTCGGATAGTTTTACAGCTTTCTCCATTTTGGCCCTGTCGGCTTCCACCACCCTGATCCGGTAGGTAACTTTTACATTTTTGTAGGTTTTCGGATGTTCGTCGGTTAGGCTGGCCCACACATCTATAGAAAAATCGCTGAAAGGCACTTTCATCTTATTGAGTATGGAAACCACGTCGATGCCTGTGCATCCAGCCAGTGAGGCCAGCATCAGCCTTTTGGGGGTGGGGCCTTCATCGTTCCCGCCTCCGTCGGCAGTGGTGTCGGTAATTACAGAATGGCCGTTGATGTGGGCATTGAAAGCCATACCATGTACAAAAGCTGAACTGATTTGATGTGTATCCATACTGTCAAAGCTAGTTTCTTTATTGAAATTCAAGGGAAGAGACTGGAATAATCCATAGATTTACTAATAGATTTGTATCGCCGTGCTGTATTTGCCATGATTTCTCCACAGAAATACCCGGAATCTGGAAAAAAGACTGAAATTTTTTATCTGAAATCGGTAAATCTACTTACCTTTGCCGTCCAAAATTCAGGAATATGGCCAGAGTATGTCAGGTTACAGGAAAGAAGCCGATTACAGGAAACAAGGTTTCTCACTCAAATATTAAGACAAAACGCAGGTTTTTACCAAATTTACAGACCAAGCGTTACTTTTTAGCTGAAGAAGACAAGTGGGTAACTTTAAAGGTTTCTTCTGAAGCGATACGTACGATCAATAAAAATGGTCTGTATTCAGTAGTTAAGCAATTGCGTGCTGAAGGCGCAAAAATTTAATAAGCGTTATAAAAACATCATAAAATGGCAAAGAAAGGTAACAGGGTTCAGGTTATTTTGGAATGTACGGAGCACAAGACCAGCGGTCAGCCCGGTACAAGCCGTTATATCACTACCAAAAACAAAAAGAACACTCCAGAGCGTTTGGAGTTGAAAAAGTTCAACCCGATTCTGAAAAAAGTAACGCTTCACAAAGAAATCAAATAATCAATTGATTGGAAGTTGAGGTTAGATCTCAAACGATAATCTTCAAATTACAGTAACATGGCAAAAGCAGCTAAAACCGCGATCAAGACAAAAGACCAAAAAGCAGCAGCAGAAGCAAAGAACTGGTCAAAAGTTATTAAAACTGTTCGCAGCCCGAAAACAGGAGCTTATACTTTTAAAGAAGCGATTGTTCACAAAGACAAGATCAAAGAATACCTGGCAAGTTAATTTTGCGGTATACAAATTTTTTATAAAAGCTATTCTGTTGGTTCAGGATGGCTTTGTTTTTTTGGGGATAATGCGTAATGTGTGAGCGCCGTTAATTCATAAAAGCCCGGGAGAATATATTTGAGAAGGGCTTGTTTTGATCTTACTTATCACTTATAATTCGATTTACTCATGGGTATATTCAATAAGCTATTCGGGAAAAAGGAACAGCAGGAATCTATCGACCAGGGTTTGCAAAAGACCCGGGAAGGTTTTTTCAGCAAGATCAGCAAGGCCATCGTTGGTAAAAGTACCGTTGATGAAGAAGTGCTGGATAATGTGGAACAGGCTCTCGTAAGTGCTGATGTGGGAATTGATACTACCGTTAAGATAATTGACAGGCTTGAAAAACGTGTGGCCCGGGATAAATACCTCAATACAAAAGAGCTCAATAATATTCTCAAAGAGGAAATACAGGATTTACTTATTCCTTCATCGCAGGACAGCAGTTATGTAAACTACGAACTTCCCCAAGGCCATAAGCCACATATAATTCTTGTAGTTGGGGTTAATGGTGTAGGAAAAACAACCACCATTGGTAAACTGGCACATAATTTCTCCCTGGCAGGAAAATCAGTATTGCTCGGAGCTGCAGATACATTCCGGGCAGCCGCAGTTGATCAGCTTACGATCTGGAGCGAGCGCACAAATGTACCAATCGTAAAAAAAGAAATGGGGAGCGATCCTGCATCAGTAGCGTATGATACAGTATTAAGCGGTGTTGCCAGGAATGCAGATGTTGTTTTGATAGATACAGCCGGCCGCCTGCACAACAAAGCACACCTGATGGATGAACTCAGCAAGATCAAAAGGGTGATACAGAAAGTGATTCCGGAAGCTCCGCACGAAGTAATGCTGGTGCTTGATGGCAGTACCGGACAGAATGCTCTTGAACAGGCAAAGCACTTTACTGCAGCCACAGAAGTAACGGCGCTTGCCATTACAAAACTTGATGGAACGGCAAAAGGCGGCGTTGTGCTGGCTATTGCAGATCAGTTCAAAATTCCGGTAAAATTTATCGGCGTCGGCGAAAAAGCAACGGATCTACTTGTATTCGACAAGCAGCAGTTTGTTGATGGTTTGTTTCACCTGGGAGCGTAAAAGAAAAGAGCCCCTAAGACTAAGGGCTCTGTTTACCAAAACTAACTGCTTATGAGAAATTCTTATGTTTGATTTGCTATACAAAGAACGTAAGTATTCTCTCTTATTGATGTTAAAAAATGGCCAATCCTCTTTTAAAGGCCTGTTAAAAGAACCGCTCTTATTTTCTTTAGAATAAAATTTTAAGTGTAGCTATAGCCGTTGTTTACAGCAGAAGGTAAATGGTTAAAGAAGAAATTTATCCCAGTGTTTTCATCAGTAACAATATAACGGCATAAATGATGGTAGAAATGAAAATACCGATAGCCGTATTGTCTTTGTTTGTATTGATATAGATAGTGAACAGCAGCGCATTCAGTAATAAAGAAACAGTAAGGGCAGCTGTTATCATTCCATGGCCGGGTTGATATAACAGGAACTGGAATGTTTCTTTATAAGTGAAAATTCCGAATCTTTTTATTTTAAATATTACGAGTCCGAGTACAGGAGCTATAAAACCCAGGATGAGCCCAAGCACCAGGTTATCTTTCTTAAAAATCATTTGAACAGCTTGCTTTTTTCCAGTTGTTTTTTCAGGGTATAATTGGTAAGGTCGAATTGAACGGGTACCACACTTGCATAATTATGCTGGAGGGCCCATACATCGGTATCCTTTCCTTTATCAAAATTGATGAATTCGCCGGTGAGCCAGTAATATTTTTTTCCGTGCGGATCGAGGCGTTCATCGAAATCTTCTTCATATTTGGCATAAGCCTGTTTGCAGATTTTGATCCCTTTGAGTTCAGAAACAGGAACAGCCGGGATGTTTACATTCAACAGGAGATGCTTGTCCATTTTCTTCTCAAGCAGTTTTTTCACCATTTTGGTAACAACCATCTTTGAGGCAGTGAAATCGGCTTCATAACGGTAATCAAGCAGGGAAAAACCAATGCTCGGAATTCCTTCAATGGAAGCTTCCATGGCGGCAGACATTGTTCCGCTGTAGATCACGTTGATAGAATGGTTGGCGCCATGATTGATACCGCTGAGACAGAGATCAGGTTTGCGGTGAAGTATTTTATCAACAGCAAGCTTTACACAATCTACCGGTGTGCCGGTGGTTTGCCAGGCTTCCACATCACCAAAAATATTCATGCGGTTCATGCGAAGCGGCGAGCCGATCGTGATTGC
The DNA here is from genome assembly GCA_018268185.1 of Bacteroidota bacterium. Classification (GTDB taxonomy): domain Bacteria; phylum Bacteroidota; class Bacteroidia; order Chitinophagales; family Chitinophagaceae; genus Ferruginibacter. The sequence continues at coordinate 4,579 of JAFDXA010000211.1, read as the reverse complement.
ATGTCCCATACCGCTCTGCGGTTTGTCGGGAGCCACCACTACTACTTTTCCGAGGTCTTTAACTGCTTCTACCAGGTTGCGTATGCCTGGTGAAGTGATGTCGTCGTCATTCGTTATTAATATAACAGGCTTCTCTTTCTTTTTGGCCATCTTGTTTTCTTAAGTTGTCGGTTTTATTAGTTGAACCCTCTGAAAAAAGGTCTTGCAATTTCGGAACGGAAAGGCCATGGGATGGCTGCAAAGATCAGCAATAATGCCAATCCGAAGAAAATGAGCATTTTTTTATGCTTTGCTGAGTCCGTAACAGCACGCTTAACAGCTGATCTTCCGATATGTACCAATATCCAGGCAATGATCATCATAAAAGCATGTTCAAAGGTAAAGAACCTGGTGGCAGAATCTTTCATAGCTGCTCCCGGATCTGCTTTAAATTGGTTGAACCAGTTATTTGAAAAATACAGTATCAGTCCAAGCAACAACTGAAGGTCACAGAAAATCATGAACAGGAGGTTACTTCTGTTGTCACCGGAAGAAAATGGTCGTTTGCTCATAACGCCGGTAATGGCATTCAATACCGTCCAGGCTCCAAAGAGCAGGATAGCCCATCTCAAAAGATTGTGTATAACCAGGATTGTCTGCATAAAAAGATTTGAAGCAAAAATAAGCACAACCAATTTAAAAGCAGGGAGTAAAAGCGTTGTAAAATAAATTTTGGAAAACTAAAATGTTTAGTATATTTGTACTAATCAAATTAGTTCAATCATGTCAAGAGCCGGATTAAACTTAAAATACCTGCGCAAGCTTCGTGGCTGGACGCAGGAAGAATTTGCCAACAAATTAAACATTAAGCGTTCCCTGATCGGTGCTTATGAAGAAGAACGTGCCGATCCCCGCCTGGAAGTATTGGAAATTGTTGCCGATATGTTCAAGCTTAGTCTTGATGAATTGCTGTTGCAGGATGTAAGTACCAGCGGAAGTTCGGGAAACAATTACCTGGCAAAACGCAGGCAGCAGAAAATGATGTCGGCCGACAGGAACCTGATCCATTTTGTTCCTGTAAAGGCTGCGGCAGGCTATCTGAGCAGTTATGCCGACAGTGAGTTCATTGATGAACTGAATACCTTTACGCTCCCGATGCTTAGCGGCGGGAATTACAGGGCCTTCGAGATCATCGGGGATAGTATGTTGCCTACACCCAGCGGAAGTATTATAGTAGGAGAGAAGGTTGAATCGCTGGATGATGTTAAAAATAACCTGGCATACATTGTCGTAAGCCGCAACGAAGGGATCGTATATAAGAGAATCGTAAAAAGTAACCGGGCAAAGAATAAGGTTTCTTTGGTAAGTGATAACCCTTCTTACCAGCCTTACCAGGTAAATACCGAAGATATCGTGGAGTTATGGCTGGCACAGGTAGTTATCGGGAAAGTTACCCAACAGCAAAGGTGGGATGTAAATACACTGGCCAATCTTGTGAATAACTTGCAGGATCAGGTGAGTACTTTGAAGAAGAAAATGAACTGATCTCCTCCTTCAAATCATAACTTAGCGCAAAACAGATACATCGATTAATAATTAAAAACAAATGTTATGATCAAATTACAGGTGATTGGCAATCTCGGAAAGGATTGCATTGTGAAAGAAGTGAATGGCAAAAATGTTATCAATTTCAGCGTGGCCCATACCGAGAAATTTAAAGACGGGCAGGGAAATCTAAAGGAAAGAACAACATGGGTTGAATGTGCTTACTGGACAGACAGAACTGCTGTATCGCAATACCTTACCAAAGGGCGTTCTGTATATGCAGAAGGAGCACCGGAAGCAGATGCTTATACCAATAAAGAAGGCCAGGCAGCAGCTACGCTCCGCATGAGAGTTCAAAGTCTGCAATTACTGGGCGGAAACAGCAGTGAAGGATCTTCTTCAGGATATAACCAGGGAAATGTGAGTAATGCCGGAACCTCTTACGCACCAACAGTAAAAACACAGCCCGTAGCCCAATCGGCACCGGTTGAAGATGACCTGCCATTTTAAAATTACTGATTCAGTAATGCTGGTTTGAAACAAGGCCGGATTTATGCCGGCTCATGAATCAACCGGGTTTTATTTAAACTAAATTCGCTTCTCATTCGAGCAGCTTTTTTATTTCCATTCAGTGATCATGAAAAAATATCTATTAGCATTCCTGCTGTTTACTGTTTTCAGTAACCTGTTTGCACAACAGCAGTATACCCAGTATGTAAATCCATTTATTGGTACGGGAGGGCATGGACATACTTTTCCCGGAGCAACGCTTCCGCACGGCATGATGCAGTTAAGCCCGGATACCCGGCTGGATGGTTGGGATGGTTGCGGAGGATATCATTATTCAGATAGTTTTATCTATGGATTCACACATACACATCTTAGTGGAACCGGTGTGAGCGATTATGGGGATATATTACTGATGCCTATGAACGGTGTTCCTTCGCCAGACAATAAGATATATGGTTCTGCATTTCGCCATGTAAATGAAAAAGCTGCCGCCGGTTATTATAGTGTGCTCCTGGATGATGATAATATCAATGCGGAATTTACAACAACAGAAAGAGCAGGTATGCATCACTATGTTTTTTCCAATGCTGTTGAGAATAGTATTATCCTCGACCTGGTACATCGTGATGAAGTGATAGAATCTGAATTGAATATTGAAGACAGTGTTACTGTTTCCGGGTTGCGGCGCAGCAAAGCATGGGCTAAGGATCAGTATGTGTATTTTGTGATCAGGTTCTCAAAACCCATTATTAAAAATGGTATCTGGCAGGATGGTAAACTTACTGAAAATCAGAAATACGCATCTTCAAAAAACATCAGGGCATATTTTCAGTTCAACCTTGCCACATCAAAAGATATTTATGCAAAAGTTGCAATATCGCCGGTGAGTATCCAGGGGGCAAAGAAAAACCTGGAAACAGAAATGCCGGAATGGAACTTTGAAGCATTGAAGGCTTCTGCAGATCAGAAATGGAATACAGAACTCAGCAAAATAGAAGTGCGTTCACCGGATACAGAAAAGCTCCGGATATTTTATACAGCCCTTTACCATACGGCCATTGCGCCCAACATCAATATGGATGCAGATGGCCAGTATCGCGGCATGGATGGAAAAATTCACAAGGCCGATGGATTCAATTATTACTCCGTTTTTTCATTGTGGGATACTTACCGTGCTACTCATCCTTTGTACACGATCATAGACCAGTCGAGAACACTCGACTACATCAAAACATTCCTGGCGCAATACAGCCAGGGTGGGATGTTGCCTGTATGGGAGCTTGCGGGTAATGAAACCAATTGTATGATCGGTTACCACAGTGTTTCTGTTATTGCTGATGCTTATGCAAAGGGTATAACCGGTTTTGATACAAACCTTGCACTCGCTGCTATGAAAAAAAGCGCCACCGCAGATCAATTTGGATTGCCTGCTTACATAAAGAATGGGTTGGTTACCGTTGATGATGAAGCCGAAAATGTAAGCAGAACACTTGAATATGCTTATGATGACTGGTGCATAGCACAGTTTGCCAGGTTAACCGGGCATGAGGATGATTATAAAAACTACATCAGGCGAGCACAGTATTATAAAAATGTGTTGAATGTAAAAACAGCCTTCATGCAGCCGAGGAGAAATGGCGATTGGCTTTCTCCGTTTGATCCGCGGGAAGTGAACAATAATTTCACAGAAGCAAACAGCTGGCAATATTCATTTTATTTTCCGCAGGATATTGGCGGTTATCTGCAACTCACAGGCGGTGCCAGAAAACTTGAAGAAAAACTGAATAACCTTTTTTCTACCTCTTCAGAAACAACGGGCAGGGAACAAAGTGATATCACAGGCCTGATAGGGCAGTACGCACACGGTAATGAGCCAAGCCACCACATCAGCTATCTCTACGATTTTACGGGTAAGGCTTACAAAACACAGGAACTTGTTCACCGGATCATGACAGAAATGTACCATGATGCACCTGATGGACTAATAGGTAACGAGGATTGCGGTCAGATGAGTGCCTGGTATGTAATGAGCGCTTTGGGATTTTATCCTGTAACACCGGGCTCCACAAATTACATGATCGGGGCCCCTTCATTCAGCCTGGCCACGATCAACCTGGAAAATGAAAAAACATTTGTGATCAATGCGCCGGGAGTGAATGATAAAAATTATTACATCCAGAATGTACTGATCAGCACCGCAAAAAAATTGAAACCAACGCCATGGGATTCTGCTTACCTGAAACATAGTGATATTGTTAATGGCGGACTCATAACATTTATGATGGGAGATAAACCATCAGCAGTTTTTTCAACTGTACCCAAAGATGCGATAACAACTATACCTTCAGCGCAACATATTGTGGTGAACCCGGTCATTGAAGGAGGGACTGTTCCGTTCAGAGGTACTAAAAAAATAGCAATGTCAGTATCCCAGAAAAATACAATAATACATTTTACAACAGACGGCACAGCGCCAACTGAAAAAAGTAAAAAGTATACAACAGTTTTTTCAATTGACAGGTCTATGACAGTGAATGCGATTGCT
>JAFDXA010000210.1 GCA_018268185.1 Bacteroidota bacterium | reverse complement strand
GTAGGCCGACAGATAGTGTAAGCGATTGTGATTTATCTAACTGGTAACTGAGCGAACCCCGGGGCTCAACACTTTTTGTATCATTAAGTGCTAGGAAAGAGCCATGTATCCCAACATTTGATGTAAGCTTATTTGTTATCCTGTATTTCCATTGGGCGTAAGCCTGGTAAAACATGGTATTCCCTTTACTGCGTAAAAGATTTTTCCATGTTTTATCAGCATCATCCAGGAAATCATTTTTATAATCAAATCCAAGCCGGCTTGCAATAAAACCGCCACGAATGGTATGCCTGTTGTTCATTTTGTTGTTGTAGAGAACAGAGAGCCTGAAAGCATTATCAGTAAGATCTCCCTGGAAAGTTCTTACTGCAGAATAAGACTGAGCGGGGTTTAATGTATCTGTTACCTGGTCGTAATTTTCAATACTGGCAGACAGGATCGTTTTTAAATAACTGTGTTTATCCAGGAATAACTGGTGAGAGATTCCTACCACACCCAAAGTTCCTTTGTTATTCAACTTGAAGTTTGGGTGATCATCATCCCATTTTGTATCATCTTTTTCGGGGGATTTTGTTGCTGTATTTAAACCGCCGATACCGAAAAGGGAAAAAGTACCCGCCTTTTTTGTTGGAAAATTTAATTTAAAGGAAAGGTCCTGGTATTCGGGTAAAATTCCTTGCAGGTCTAGAAAACCCTTTAACAATGACAATGTAGAATACCGGTAATTTATGAGATAAGAAGCTGCGCCTCCTTTTTTAAAAGGTCCTTCTGATGCAAGTTCTATTCCGAGTCCACCGATCATGAAAGAATGTTCATGTTTATCCTTATTTCCATCACGGAATTTGAGATCGAAAGCACCAGCGGTTGCATTACCAAATTCTGCCGGGAAGGCACCTGTGTAAAAATCTGAATTTCCGAGTGTGCTGCTGCTGAGCATGCTGATAGAGCCGCCGCTTCCTCCAAGTCCGCCAAAATGATTCGGACTTGGAATTTCGATTCCTTCAAGGCGCCACAAAACACCCTGCGGACTGTTACCTCTTACTACAATGGAATTGTCGCCATCGCCATTGCTGCTTACGCCGGCAAAATTCTGTGCCATGCGGCCCGGATCAAAGGCTCCCGCAGCATATCTTTTTGCTTCTTCAACAGAAAAAGCACGGGAACTTGTACCGGCAAATTCATTGGAAGCTTTGAGACGGCTTTTTTTACTTATCAGCTTTACTTCTTCGAGTTTTTTTATTTTTTCCCGCAAAGAAATTGTGAGTGATATTTCTTTACCTGAAGTAACAGGTATTTCTGAAATGGTATTACTCTCATATCCAACCAATGATACCAGCAGCGAATGTCTCCCGATCGGAACATCCGTTAGCTTGAAATTTCCGGAAGAGTCTGCTATAACTGTTTTGCCTGATTCAACAAGTATTACCGTTGCGAACGGAAGCCATTTTTTTGAATCGGCATCAATTACAACCCCTTTAATAGTTTGACTGAATATTTGAGTTTGTGCAAATGACAATGCGCTTATTACTGAAAGAAAAATAAGCAAGCTGATTTGTTTTATTTTTTTCATGAGCTTTACTTTTAGCGGGTGTAAAAGTAACAGCAGCCATGATCGATAAACAGCAGGATCAGAACGAACCGTAGAAATATCAGTATGAATTGAAGGAGCGGATCATGAGCATCAGCAAAATCAACCTGAAATAAAAAATGGATTCCTTTGTAAGAATCCATTTAGAAATATTTTAGCAGGCAGGTTAACCTATCGCCTGTTTCAGATCTTCTACAAGATCATCGGCATCTTCTATACCTACACTGAGTCGTATCAATCCATCAGACAAACCGTTCTTAATTCTTTCCTCACGGGGAATGCTGGCGTGCGTCATGCTCGACGGATGATTTATGAGTGATTCCACACCACCCAGGCTTTCTGCCAATGAGAATATTCTTGTTGAGGAAAGCACTCTTTTGGCAGTCTCCATGCTGTCATCCTTTAGTGTAAAGCTCATCATGCCGCCAAAAGCTTTCATTTGGTTTTTAGCGATCTCGTAATTTGGATGGTCATTAAAACCACACCAGTAAACCCTTTCAACATTCGGGTGTTTGCGAAGGAAATGCGCCACTACAAACCCATTTTCACAATGCTGCTTCATGCGCACATGCAAAGTTTTGATACCACGCAGCACAAGAAAGCAATCTAGTGGGCCCGGAACAGCGCCACAGCTTTTCTGAATGAAATACAACTGGTCGCGTAATCCCTGGTCGTTCATAACAAGCGCCCCTTGAATTACATCACTGTGTCCACCCAGGTATTTGGTGGCAGAGTGCATAACAATATCTGCACCAAGGTTCAGCGGATTCTGTAAATAGGGGGAAGCAAATGTATTGTCGACACAGAGCAATGCGCCAGCTTTCCTGGCAATTTTTGAAACAGCATGAATGTCGGTAATGTTCATCAATGGATTGGTTGGCGTTTCAATCCAGATGAGTTTTGTTTTAGGTGTTACAACAGCTTCAATGTTTGCTGTATGGGTTGTATCAACATAGATAAACCTGATGCCGAATTTTTCAAACACTTTGGTGAATAACCTGTATGTTCCGCCATACATATCATTTGCAGCAATCACTTCGTCTCCTGGCGCCAATAACTTGATCACTGCATCTGTTGCAGCAACGCCACTGCTGAATGCAAGTCCGTACTTCCCATTTTCAATTACAGCCAGCGCTTCTTCCAGTGCAAACCTGGTAGGATTCTGGGAGCGTGCATATTCATAACCCTGGTTTACACCGGGTGCGGATTGAACATAGGTTGATGTTTGGTATATGGGGGTCATAATTGCACCCGTAGAAGGATCAGGATGAGATCCTGCGTGTATGATCCTTGTTGCGGCTTTTTTATCAGCAAGAAAAAGTTGGTCGCTCATCGTAATAAGTTGTTAAGGGCACAAAAGTAATTAATATCAATTTAAAGAGAAGCCTGCAGATGCAGATTACTTCCGGAGCATCTGTGCAACAGACAAATAACGCCAATCGAAATTATCAGCATCATGTGCATGTTGTGATTTTGTTTTTTTTGCCAGCACCTGGGGTTTCAAGATATCTTCTTTCACCAGTTTGGCCTTGGCTTCGTATAAAAAATCTTTCATGTGCGGATCTTCCATCCATAATTTCTGCGGAGGCTCATAGCCAACCTTATCGGTTCTCCATACGATATTCTCGGGTAATTTATGTTCTACTGATTTCCGGAGCAGGTATTTGGTAAAGCCATTTTTTATTTTCAGTGAAGAAGGAAGCGAGAAAACAAATTTCACCATTTCATCATAAAGAAAAGGCAACCTTACTTCCCTGCCATGTGCCATGGAGTTTCTGTCGCAATATCGCAGCAGTTCTTCCAGTCCATGTTGCATGGTGCTGAAATAAAGTATATCATTTAGTTTGGTTACAACAGGTTTGTGAATACCATCCCATTCACGTCCTTTTAAAAATCCAAGCATGGTTTTGGTTACGTCGCTGTTGTGAATGATCTTATGATACTCGTTTTTTTCAAGTGCCAGTGATGCATGTGAAGGAAGGAATGCCGCCACAAAATTCTTTACATTCCAATCGAAATCAACTTTGTTGCCACGCAATAGTTTTTTCTCTTGAGCCGCTGCAGAAAACCTGTGCCTGCTTATCATTTCCTGCAGGTACCAATGAGCATTCTTGTGAAACCCTGCCAGTATTTCCTCAGCCCCTTGTCCATCGAGGAGTACTTTTACATCTTTGGCTTTTGCAAGTTCAAAAACTTTGTATTGTGCATAGATGCTGGAAGAAGGGAATGGTTCTTCCTGGTGCCAGGAGAGTTTTATAAAATCATCAATGAGCCCCAGGGCTGTGGGTGTGACATTGTAACCATCGAATGCAAAATTCCTGTTTATCTGCCGGATATATTTCTGTTCATTTTTTTCAAAGCCGGGAAAGACTGCTGAAAATGTTTTCATTTTCGTAGAACTGTTCCCGGTTATATCATGGATGTAGGAAACAATGGATGAACTGTCAAGGCCGCCACTGATGCTTGCGCCAATCGGCACATCGCTCCGCAGGCGCCGGCTAACGGATGTGTAGAGGAAGCTTTCAAAAGTTTTGATGGCAGCATCTTCACTGATTTTCACCTGTGCCTGCTTATCAATATTCCAGTAATGTTCAAGTTTATAATTGTCTCTCATGGCATCATACCATAGAAAATGAGCTGGAGGGAGGGAAAAAATATTCTTGTAAAATGTCTGGCTTTTATTAGCCGGGTTTTGCACATAACCAAGCGTAATGAAATTGAGAACCATTTTGTAGTCGATGTTCTTCTCAATACCTGCAGCCCAAAGGCCCTTCATTTCACTGGCAAAAGCAAAAAGACTTTTTTCTGAGTAGTAATAAAACGGCTTTTCCCCAAAGCGGTCGCGTGCAGCAAAAAGAACCTGTTCTTTCTCATCCCATATAGCGAATGCGAACATGCCATCAAAATATTGCAGGCATCGCTCCTTGTAGCAGTCGTAGGCAGCAAGAATTACTTCTGTATCACTTTCAGTGTTGAAATGATATCCTGATTTCTTC